>JASFVG010000217.1:0-7905 GCA_050049955.1 Anaerolineae bacterium
TTCGCCTGCCAACCCCGCTCGCTGGAAAGGGGAGACCTGGCCGCGAGCGGGGTCAGGCCGAACACCAGTCACCATACCCTTGGGCGGTCGCCCGGCCCTCAGCTCCCAATCACGGCCCGGCGATACCCGGTCGCCCCACCTCGATTCCCGCATGGCGCAGCCGCTCCTCCAGGGCCCTCCTCCTCGAGGCGAACCTTAGCCGCGAAGCCCGGCTCCGCAAATCGGCCGCCATCACCCAGGCGTCCTCACCGTCACGGTAGTACCCGGGGGACGTCCCCTTCACCTCGAAGCCGAATCGCCGGTACAGTTGATAGGCAGCGGCATTCGAGGGGCGCATCTCCAGTGTGACAATCTCCAGCCCGAGCGCCAGCATCCTGTCCATCGCGAACAGGAGCAGCAAATCACCGAACCCTCGCCCCCGATGATCCGGCCGGACCGCAATTGTCGTGATATGGCCCTCGCGACCCTGCCAGCGGAACCCCACGTACCCGATGACCCGACTCCCTTTCGTAGGATCGAACAACCGCTGCAGCCAGCGCTCCCAACCGCGGTCTGGGACGAAGGGGGCATCGTCCTCGGGCATAAGGAGCACGTGGTAGCGTGCTCGCCCGCGCCTCAGTTCGCGCAGAAAAGCCGACGCGGGCCACGGGGTCGGAAAGGATATCCTGTCGATGGCGGCCACGGCCGGGACATCCGCCGGCTCCATCGGGCGAAGCGTATAGCGCATCAGGCGGGGTACTGGAGATAGATCGGCGTCAGCGTGGCTGGGTCGTCAGCCTTTCCTGCCTTCAACCGCTGCAAACCTAGCTCGGCCAGGAAGCCGGCCCGACGCAGGCACCAGGCGGCCGGCAGGAGCTCCACCCGCTCACCCATGCCTCCCATCAGCTCGGCACCCTGCCGATCGATCTCTCCACAGAGGAGCGTCGGTTCACTGATCTCCTCCGCCAGGGCTTCCCAGGTCGCCAGTCGCGCCTCCTCCACCGGCCGCCAGCCGCCAGACCGCCAGACGTACTTCGCAACACAGATGCGCCCCCGGCCAGCCTGAAGCACCGCACCCAATGGGCGTCGGTCACGCCCCTGCGCGAAAGCCACCACGTCGAGGGTTGGCACCCCCACCAGGGGCACCCTCTGGGCCATGGCCAGCCCTTTGGCCACCGCCATCCCGATCCGCAGGCCGGTGAACGACCCGGGCCCGGTCGTCACCGCGACCCCGCTCAGCTCCTCCGGATCAAGATCCAGTCGCTCCATCGCGTGGGCCATTCGCACCGTCAGTTCAGTGGTGTGCCGGCGCGGTGCTTCCCACGTCTCCTCCACGCGCAGCCTCCGACCGTCGTGCAGCGCCAGGCTGGCCTGGTCCGTCGCAGTATCGATGGCCAACAGCATATCGCTCACGCTCCAAACGCCGCCTGGCGGAACGCGCGTAGAAGAGCTTGGTGGCGCGGACCGTGCGCAGAGAACCACAAGTGGCGCCGTTGCCCGTCGACCCGCTCGACGAAACCCAGCTTGATCCTCAGATGCTCCTGCGGAACCAGCGATTCCGCCCGCTCTGCCCATTCGATCACTGTCACCGCGTCCCCAGTCCCCAGGAACTCGTCCACGCCCAGACTCCACACTTCCTTCGCATCAGAAACGCGGTAGAGATCGACGTGGTACAGCCTCTGGTCGTCCTCCGCCCGGCCGTACTCGCGGATCAGCACGAAAGAGGGGCTGACCAGCTGCTGCCGCGCCCCCCAGCCCCGGCCGACGCCCTGCGTGAGAGACGTCTTCCCTGAACCCAGTGGGCCTTGCAGGCAGATCACGTCGCCGCCTCGCAGCAGCGTACCCAGCCTGGCGCCCAGACGCGATGTCTGGTCGGCACTCCGGCTCGTAAACTCCAGCTGGTGCTCCTCAAGTAGAACCATGGCGTGGTAGGAAATGAGCGTAGGACCTATCGGCGATTATACAACCGTTGACCGGGCTCGACAAGCGGCTAGCGCAAAGCGGCGCGTGGTACTATAATGCGGTGCGGCCCTGAGCAGCAGGCCAATCATCGAATGCGTTCCGGCCGCTTTCTGAATCACGAGGAGTGGGGATGCCGTGCAAGTCCTGATCATATCCGACATTCACGCTAACCTGGCAGCCTTCGAGGCCGTGCTCGACCACGCACCCCATTTCGACGAAGTGTGGTGTCTTGGCGACGTGGTCGGGTATGGTCCCAAACCGAACATGTGCATCGAGCGCCTCCGTGGCCTTCCCCACACCGGCCTGGCAGGCAACCACGACTGGGCAGCCCTGGGGAAGCTCGAGCTCAACAGCTTCAACGCTGTCGCCCGGTCGGCCAACGAGTGGACCCAACGTCGACTCTCGGCCGCCTCGCGTGCATACCTCGACGGTCTGCCGCCCACCTTTGAGGGGGATGTCTTCACCCTTGCCCACGCCAGCCCACGTGAGCCGATGTGGGAGTACATCGTGGATGCCACCACTGCCTACCAGAACTTCGAACGATTCTCCTCACCCTTCTGTCTGGTCGGTCACTCCCACGTACCGGCGATTTTCGAGCTGGATGAAGAGCGCGAGCGGTGCGAGTTAATGCTGGCGCCCTTCCCCGAGACCGTCGAACTGGGACCGCGCCGGGCCATCATCAACCCCGGCAGTGTCGGCCAGCCGCGCGACGGAGATCCGCGAGCATCGTACGGGGTTCTGGACACTGACGCCATGACCTTCCAGTTCCACCGTGTGGCCTATCCGATTTCCATCACCCAGGAGCGCATGCGCGCCCAGGGCCTGCCCCAGCGCCTGATTGATCGCCTCGGGGTCGGACGCTGAACGGGAACCGGGCAGCCCTACTAGACGTCTAGAATGCGATAGACTGGGAGATTGACTCAAAGGAGGAGACTATGGGCAACAGGGTTTGCTACGCAATCGGGGTTTCCCTCGTGGCGCTTGCCGTCGCAGGATGTGCAGCCCCACAAATGCGGGGGGAGGCCCCCGCCGTGGAGGCCACCTACGTGGTTGAGAGGGAAGCCGTGCTTGAGGAGCCGGCTGCCGCCCCGGCCGAACTAGGTTCCAGATCGGCCGATTACGCCGCCATAGAGCGCCTGATCATCCGCAACGCCACGCTAGACATCGTTGTGCGTGACACCGAGGATGCCGTAGAGCAGATCGATGCCCTGGCCGACGAAATGGGCGGTTTCGTCATCGAATCCAACCTGAACGAGTACCAGCAGGGCAAGCAGGCCTACCTCAGGCTCCGAATCCCAGCCGAAGACCTCGACACAGCCCTGGCGCGCATCCGCGACCTAGCCATGGAGGTGCGCCGCGAGAGCGTCTCTGGCCAGGACGTCACCGAGGAGTACGTCGACATTCAGTCGCGATTGCGACACCTCGAGGCGACAGAGGAGCGGCTCCTGACCTTCATGGACGAGGCCGAGGACACCGAGGCTGCCCTCGAGGTCTACGATCGGCTGCAGAGCATCCAGGCCGACATCGAACAGGCCAAGGGACGCATGCAATACCTCCAGGAATCGGCTGCCATGGCCACCATCATCCTGAACATCACCCCTAGCGCCCTGGCCCAGCCCATCCAGATCGGCGGCTGGAACCCGAAGGGCACGCTACGGGATGCCTTCGAGTCGCTGATCGACGTATTCCAGTTCCTTGTCGACGCCCTGATCGTCATCGGCGTTCTCGTCCTCCCAGTTCTGGCCGTCATTGCCCTGCCGGTCGTCGGATTCTTCTTCCTCATCCGCGCCCTCTTACGGCGGCGCCGCAGGCGCAAGCAAGAGACCTAGGCTGACCTAAGTCTCGAACGTTAAGCTCAACACGGGTCCGCGACTCCGGCGACGAACCGTCGGGTCGCGGATCCGCCCGCAGCGCGAAGCTGAGCCCGGCCTCCCGCATCGATTGCCCGACCATGGCCCCAACATCCGGAGGCCCAGTTGCTCTTGGCGCGGCGGAATCTGCCCTTCCGCCGGATCCACCCCGGCGTGGCACCAAGCGCGGAGGTCGACGATGAACATCCGGCCCGTCCAGACCAAGGCCGATCTGCGCCACTTCATTCGGCTGCCCTACCGCCTCTACCGCGACGACCCCGTGTGGATCCCTCCGCTGCGCCGCGAGCAGCGCAACCAGTTCGACGCCCAGAGCAACCCGATGTTGGACCACTGCGCGTACGCCCTCTTCCTCCTGGAGGACGGATCCCACATCCTGGGACGCATTGCAGCGTTTGTCGACAGCCTCGCCGTAGAGGTCTGGGGGGAGCCCATCGGGCTGTTCGGATACTACGAGTGCGTCCCCGACCACGCCGCGTCCCGCCTTCTCCTCCAGACCGCCGCCGATTGGCTTCGGCAGCGCGGTATGCGCGCCATGCGCGGCCCGTGGACCTTCGTCTCCCAGGAGTGGGGCCTGGTCATCAAGGGCTTCACCCCTCCGCCTGTCATTATGGCGCCCTACAACCCGCCCTACTACGAGGACCACATGACCGCCTTCGGCCTCACGAAGGTCAAGGACCTCATCTGCTACTACGCCTCGGGCTGCGAGGGGTATCGCATCCCAGACCGCATCCTCACCCTGACCGACGCCGTCGCAAAGCGATACGGCGTGAGCGTCCGCCAGGTCGATATGGGCCGCTTCCAGGAAGAGGTGCTTACGTTTCTCGATCTCTCGAATCAGAGCCTCGTGGGCAACTGGGGCTACGTACCTGTCACCCGGGCTGAGGCCGAGGCCATCGCCCGCGACCTGAAGCAGATCATCCATCCTCAGGGAGTCGTCTTTGCCGAGGACAGCCAGGGCCGGCCCATCGGCTTTGCCATGGCCCTCCCCGATGTGAACGCCCTGCTCAAAGGGCTGAACGGGCGCCTGCTCCCGTTTGGATGGCTAAAGCTGATCTTCGGGCTCCCACGACTCCGACGCTACCGCATGTTTGCTTTGGGTGTGATCCCCGAATACCATGGCCGCGGCATTGACAGCCTGATCTACCGTGCCCTCTACGAGGCCCTCTACACGCCCGACATCTGGCTGGAGATCAACTACGTCCTAGAGGACAACGTAGCCATGAACAATGCCATCAAGAAGCTGGACGTCAGGCCCCTACGGCGCTACCGGATCTACCAGCGGGAGATCTGATCCTTGTCAGTCTTCCAGACCACACTGGCACGAGAATCCCTTCTCGCGGACCCCCATGTGCACGTCCTGGGCCCGTCTGTAAGACGGACCACCAAGGAATCGAGAGCCGCCGACAGAAGCCAACATGGCCATCCACTTCCTCAATTGCTTCACCTGTAACGCCCGTGTCCCTTCCCATTGGCGCACCGGTGCCCTGTGCATGATCGTCGAAACCAATCGCGGGCTGGTCCTCGTCGATACCGGCCTCGGCCTGGACGACTACGTCCACAGAGATCCTATCCTGCGCTTCTTTCAGCTCACCACCATCGTCCCCCTCGATCCAGAGGAGGCCGCCATCCGCCAAATCACGCGTATGGGATACCAGCCCCGCGATGTTCGTCACATCGTGATCACCCACATGCACTTCGATCACTGCGGCGGACTTCCCGACTTTCCTCAAGCCACCGTTCACGTCCACCGTCGCGAGCTGGAAGCCTTCGAGGGCCGGGGGCCCCGCCGCTGGACCGACCTGGCGTACGTCCGCCGGCATATCGCCCACGGCCCCCGCTTCGTCCTCTACGACGGCACTGCCGGGGCCTGGTTCGACTTCCCCGCCATCCGGCTGCCCTTCGAGCCCGAACTCTGGCTCGTGCCCCTGTTTGGCCATTCCCGCGGCCACTGCGGGGTCGCTTTTCAGACCGAATCCAGCTGGTTGTTTCACGTCGGGGACGCGGCCCATATGGACCCCACAGAGGGCACGCCGCTGTGGATCGTCCGTCTCGTGCTAGGGCCGCACACCCCCCGCCTCCGCCAGTTCCAGGCCGCCCATCGCGACATCCAGATCACTACCGGTCACATGCCCCTAACCTTCTTCACCAACCCAGTGTAGGTCGGGCAAGGCGGCCCGCCCGTTACCCGCCGGCGTCGGTCGGGCTAGGCGGCCCCCGCCCGCTACCCGACGCGGTTCCTTGACCCAAACCGGGGCCCCGTGATATACTCCCCACAACGAAAACGACATGACCCACCGGAAGGAGCAACCTCAATATGCGCGAGAAACGACCGTTACTCCACCTGGCGCTCATCTCTGCAGTGCTACTCTTCGTCTCCGCCTGCGGAGCCAAGGATGAGACCGAAACGTGGCTTGAAGACCAGCAGGACAAGGTCGAACAGGAAGCCGACCGGGTCGCGCGCGACATCGAGGACTTCTTCAACAGCTCCGGCAGCGGAGGCTGTGCGGCCGCTCCCCTGGCCCTATCCGGCACCACCCTCGCCCTCGTACTTGCCAGGAAGCGCTCGACCACAGCCGGCTAGGTGACGCGTCTGCCTCCGACCACCACCCGTACCCCTGCCACACCTTCCCCTCATAACAGATCGGTTCGCTGCCGCAAGTCCTGTCAATCGTGCAAATCCTGTGAATCCTGTCTGGGGAATGCAGGCGCTGCAACCCCTTGACAACGACTCCCCCCGCATGATACACTGGCAACCGGCGACGGTCGCCAACCGACCCTTTGAACACCCCCCGCCGCTACCGCGAAGACCAGTGTGGCAACGATTCATGTGGTGAGCTTGCCGCCTGCCCTGAGCACTATCGGCGAGGAATCCATCAGTCGGTCCCGCCGCATACAGCCTACACGTAGGGAGGATACTGTGATAAACGCCTACATATTCGCCCAATTCGCCGGCGGCGACTTTCGCGAGACCATGTCTGCGATCCGCGCCATCGAGGACGTCAAGCAAGCCCACCTCATGATGGGGCCAACCGACATCGTCGCCTACGTTGAGACGGAGAACCTGGAGACCCTGGGTGAGATAGCGGCAGCCATCCTCGAGCTGGATGGCGTCGCTCGCACCGACACACGCCTCGCCTGGCCCGTCTGACCCGTACCTTGCGCCCGAAGGCCGGCCCGGACCGAAGGCCTTTCCGCGCACGCGGGCGACTTTGTGCGCGGTATGCCAGTGCGCCAACACCATGGGACAGGAGCTGCCGCGCTGAGCGGATACGATGTCTTCGTTTCGGCCACCTTCCCCTCGCATTTGGCGCCACCTCGGTCGCCAGTACTGATCGCGCTCCCTACAACAGAAAGGCAACCAACCATGGGCCAACAGAGGCAATCGCTGAAACGTCAGGACTTCGAACCTCCGGCTGCCGTCGCGGAGTGGGGCTGGCGGTACCATCATCTTGGCCTACCAACGGAGTCCGAGCGCCCCGGCGAGCGTTACATCGACCGTTTCAAGATGCACGTTACCGGGTTCGAGTCAAGCCCCTATGGTATTGAGTGGATGCGCTTTGAGGAGGGCAGTCCTGTTCCCGAGATCATAAGGACTGTTCCTCACATCGCATTCGAGGTCGACGACCTCGAAACAGCTCTCCAGGACAAGGAGGTCCTCACGCCGCCCAATTCGCCGTCTGACGGCGTTGTGGTCGCCATGATCATCCACGATGGCGCCCCCATCGAACTGCTCCAGTTCAAGTAGCGACAACCTTGCCTTGCGGATCTGCCGACTGACAGTATACTGGTAGTTCCCTAGGGCCAACGTCACCTACTCCCTTAGAGTCACGGTGCCAACCCACCTTGGTGGCCACGGAGGAGGTGTCCCGGCCAGCCGTCCGCGAGCAAGACAATACCATGCCGGCGCAGGCCTTCTGTGTCCAGCAAGGGAGACTTGAGCCAGCCGGATGCACCGTCCGCTTGCGGCGAGTTGGTCAAGCTTTCGTTCCGGACTGAGGAACTGATGGAGGCCGCGAAGGCCAAGATCATCACCGAGTCTGGGCGAACAGGCTTCTCCGCGACCGATCAAGCCTGTCGTGATCTGCCGTTTGCA
>JASFVG010000218.1:0-7905 GCA_050049955.1 Anaerolineae bacterium
AATCCCGGAACATCCTGCCTCGTAGACGCTTCACACCGTGCTGTCCTGCGGAATGTGCCGCGCCGTCGATGCTGCGGTTCTGTCTCGGGCGGGGCGCTGCCCGCGCCACCAGCACCGTGGTGTTCGGTGGCGTGCTGAGATCGAGAGAGGTGACGTCGTGTGAAAGCTGTTCAGCTGGTCGACCTCCGCAAGAACATCCCCCGCTATCTGCTGACAAAGACGCTCGGCGTTGTACACCGGCCAGCATACTGGGGCCCTCTGGGCTTGATCCAGTACCACGAGGTTCCCGATCCCACACTGCCGGGTCCCGAGTGGGTAAGGATACGAACGCGGTATGGCGGCATCTGCGGCAGCGACCTAGGTGTTGTCTTTCTGAAGATTAACCCTTCTCTCTCCGCCTTCGCTTCCCTGCCCCTCGTTCTAGGCCACGAGAACGTGGGAACGGTCACAGAGACCGGCGGGCAAGTGGAAGGACTTGCCGCAGGCGACCGGGTGGTCGCGGATCCCCTGCTTCCCTGCGCAGTGCGGGGCATCGAGGAACCCTGTGAGCCTTGCCGCAGAGGTCAATTCGCCTATTGCCACAACTTCGCAGAGGGGAATCTGGCGCCTGGCTTCAGCATCGGCGGCTGCCGCGACACAGGTGGAAGCTGGGGTCCCGTTTTTGTGGCCCATCAGTCCCAGATCTATCGCCTGCCCAGCCAGGTCAGTGATGAGAATGGTCTTATGGTTGAGCCTTGCGCCGCTGCCCTCCACGCCGTTATGCGCAGCCCCCCTGATGACAATGACATTGTCCTGGTGATCGGAGCTGGCACCTTCGGGCTGTGTGTTGTCGCCTCTATTCGGGCGCTTGGCAGTCGCGCAAGGGTCATCATCACGGCAAAGTACCCGTTCCAGGCGGAGTTGGCTGCAGAGTTGGGGGCTGATCAGGTAGTTCGCCCTGGTCAGCAGAGCCTTCTTGAGGCGGTGGCCTCATCAACTGACAGTGCGAGATACCGATCGTTTCTCGGTCAGGAACTCCTCGTAGGTGGGGTCGACATCACCTACGACTGCGTTGGAAACGAGCGCACCATCCGCGATAGCCTCAGCCTGACGAGAGGTGGGGGTACCGTCGTCCTCGCGGGTCTCGCCGCCCTCCTCAAGCGCGTGGACTGGACACCGATCTGGCAGAAGGAATTGTCTGTTCGGGGGAGCGTCTGGTCCGGCACCGAGTCGGTAGGCGGCCGACGGGTGCGCACCTACGAACAGGTTATGGAGTGGATGGCGGAGGGCAAGCTCGACCTAGCCCCCTTGGTGACCCACTGCTTCCGATTGGACGCGTACCAGGAGGCTCTGGCTGTCGCGTCCGACAAGGGGCGCCATCGCGTCATCAAGCCGGCCTTTGTGTTCGATTGACGATGTTCCATGAATCCAGAGCGCCAGCCTGTCACCGCGAGATCGGCGGCCCCGGTAGGCCGCCTCGTAGCCGAAGCATCCCAACCGGCAGGAGACGTACGCCTTGAGTGAATCCAAGCCGCCTGCGTCGCGCAAGCCCATCCACGACTGGTTGCGCGATCTCGACGTGAGCTTCGTACCCGGCCCTAGCGTCCCGGCAGTGGACCGGATGGTGGCTGACCTCCTGGAGGCGTTCGGCGACCTGGGGCACCGCGTTCAGGATCAGCCCGATGCTAGCACAGACGTGATCTTAACCACGGCGCGCTTCGGTGAGCCCCTAGACTGGCGCCGCGCGCTGCTCTTCAATTCCCGGCGGCGCTTCCACCTGACGCACGCCCCCACCATCTACACGTTGTGCTACGTGAAGCCGGCCGACCTCAGGCGGTCACTTGATCGGTTCAGCGCGGTTTTGTCCAAATCCCCGCCCGATCCGGCCGACTATGCGTACCCCGGGCTGGCCGATCAGGCGTACCAGGTGCTTTTCGAACAGGGCCGGCGGGGCGGCCCCATCCTGGCATTGCAGCGCGTTGTCCAGAGTCAGGCAAAGTGTATCGATGTGCTGCTGGTCGTGGGGGAGGATGCGCCACAGGAGGCCTACCTCTTCAACCTCGTGGGTGCCTACCCTCGTATTCCGGCGGACCAACCGGACGTCTTCCTGGAGGACATTGTCGTGCGCATCGTCACCGCGGAGAGCACGGGCGGGGTGACCAATCATGCGCCGGTTGACCCGCCCGTACCCCAACGCGTCTGGGCGGCGCTGAGGACGCCGGGACAGATGTGCGAAGCGGGGCGGCAGCTCGGGCAAAGGAGCTTCTTCACCCAGATGGTCCGCATCGCTGATCTGGTCAATGTCCCGGCGCTGCACGATGCCGTGGCTGCGCAGTACAGCGAGGGGTGCTTCTCGACCTGGGATCCGACCCTCGGCGCGCTCATCACGACGGCCACCGGCAGCGCGCGCCCCGTCTACAAGGGTAGTGTGACCGAGGACGATCTGACCATGGTCGTCGGTATGCGCCCCGACGGCAGCGGCGCCTTCGTCCGGCAGGTGGAGGGGAGGCCGGTTGCCAGGCCGTCCTCCGAGGCCGTGGAGATGGTGCAGATGGATCAACCCCTCCCGCGGATCACGCTCGGGGGCCGGTGGGACTGCCGCGCGGAAGTCCCCGTTGTGCGCTCCAAGCTCCACGGGCACCGGGGCGTAAGGGCCTACGACGCCCGCCGGGTGGAGTACGTCGCGATGTCGCCGTGCTACCAGCACTACCCTGTAACCTGCGCTACAGAGGCTCAGGCCCGTGGGATCGAGGCCGCTTTCTCCTGCTCCGAGGCGCTACAGAACCCCGAAGACCCCCGACAGGTTGTTTTCACCGTGCTGCCAGGGCACGGAACCGTTGTCGTTGAGAAGTGGGTTCCCGATCACGCGCCCTTCGAGGCCATATGGCAGGCTATGGACCAAGGCGACCTCCAGATCGATAGACATGTCCCCCAGGCGCCTATCGAATACCGGCCCGGTCCACAGGGTCGTCACGTGGTGCACGAGGCCCCGCTGTCCTGCGAGCTCTGAGCTCGACCGCGCTGCTCCCAATTGGCGTTCCACGAGGCCGCTCGATCACCTTCGTGTCATTGGTCAGTGATTCTGTCACCCTAACTGTGCAATGGAAATGTTACCGTTGCTGATTATGGGACGGATCCAGGCATAATCAACGTACACCCGAGGGAAGGCAAGGCAAGCTATCCAATCGATTGCGCGCTTTGCCTTTTTTTTGTGTGGGTTGACGTGTGGTGAGGATCAAGTTGCTCTCTGAGATACTGGGTAGCGGCGCCAGTGGTGATCCGGAGCCGGTTTGTGCGGTTTGCGTGTTTTCGGTTTGGACGGTGTCGGCTCCGGCTTGACGGGGGGCGGTGCGGCCTCAGGGTGAGTGGCCGGAGTGAACTTGCCCACCCTGACGGGATCCGGAGAGGCGGGCTGATAGCTGATCAAGGTGTCCCCCTTGTAGCAGATGGCGAGGCGCCCACCGAGGTACTGAAGGATGTCGACGCGGGCGCCGGCTTAGCTGATGCGGTTGGGGCCAGGGGGAATGGTAGGCCGCTCTCCATCGAAGGAGATGGTGTTGTCGTTGGCGACGCCACGGTGGTGTTTGAAGCAGAACACCTGCTATGGCTGGAGATTGTTGGGCCAGGGGCGGTAGGCCGAGCCGGGCTGAGGAGCTGTAAGAGCGAAGCGGGCGTTGAAGGAAGGGAGGTAGGACCAGAGGACGCGATTGGCTTCTTCTAGCGTGGAGGCCTGGGCTTCGCGGAGCTCCTTGACGAGTCGATCTTTAAGGGTGCCAAACAGGCATCCGATGCGCCCCTTTGCCTGGGGCGCGTGGTCAGCGAGACGGCCGTCTTCTTCGTGACCTTCGGAGGGACTGTACGGGCACCGGACACGGTGCTAGATCTCTCCTCTCCTGGCCGTTCGATGGCCCTCCACGTCTACTACCTGGCGATGGAGACCCGCGCCTTCGACAAGGCGATGGGAACAGGGGCGGTTCTGATCCTGACGATTATCCTGATCAACTTGATCAGCAACGTGGTTTCGAGACGCTTGACCTCAAAGCTAGAGGGGAGATTAATGGAATTCGAGGACGTCAAACTGGAGACGAAGGACTATAGCCTGTACCACGGCAACTTCCAGGCGCTGAGGGACATCAATGTGCAGATTCCTCGAAACCGCATAACGGCCATCATTGGCCCTTCGGGGTGTGGAAAGAGCTCCTTCCTGCGGACCTTCAATCGGATGAACGACCTGATCTCCGGCACCCAGGTGACCGGTGACGTCTACATGGACGATGCGAACGTCTTCGCCATGGCTCCGGTTGAGCTCAGGCAGAGTGTTGGCATGGTCTTCCAGAGGCCCAACCCTTTCCCGAAATCGATCTTTGACAACGCGGCCTATGGCCCACAATCCCTCGGTATGCGAGACAGAGGCAAGCTTGCTGAGATTGTGGAGCGCAGCCTGCGGGATGCCGCTCTGTGGGATGAGGTGAAGGACGACTTGAACAAGTCCGGACTTGCGCTCTCCGGCGGCCAGCAGCAGCGTCTCTGTATCGCCCGGGCTCTGGCGGTCGAGCCGGCTTCGGCGCTCGACCCCGTCGCAACGCTGAAGATTGAGGAACTGATCCAGACCTTGAAGCAGAACTACACCGTCATCATCGTCACCCACAACGTGCAGCAGGCAGCCCGTGCGTCGGACTACACGGCTTTCCTCATGATGGCCGAGGATCGCGTGGGACACCTCGTGGAGCATGGGCCAACGGATCAGATCTTCACCAATCCGCAGGACGAGCTAGCGGAACGCTACATCACTGGCCGTTTTGGCTAGGTATGGGATAGCGGTATGGCCAGGAAACCACGCGTGTTACCCCTTTGCATTGAGAACCGGGCGTGCAGCCAGATGGCCGAGGCGCTCCTGCGCAAACACGCCGGCGATCAGTTCGAGATTCACAGCGCTGGCTTTGAACCGACGCCCATCCATCCCCACGCATATCAGGTGATGGAGGAGGTGGGGCTGGACTTGGAGGGTCAACACACCGAGGGCGTCGACGAGTACTTCAACAAGGTCTGTTTCGGCATTCTCAGCACTGTCTGTGAGAAGGCCGAGGAGAGATGCCCTGCCTTTCCTGGGCTGGGGGAGCGTCACTTCTGGCCTGTCCCAGACCCCGCCGCAGTCGAAGGCACGGAGGATCAGGAATTGGAGGCCTTCCGTGAGGCGCGTGACAGGATTGAGAGGTACATTCTGGACTGGTTGGCGTCTCGCGAGACGTCGCCTCGGGACAACGGTAACCGTGATGGGTAAGCGACGCGTCCTCTTCCTCTGCACCGGCAACTCGTGTCGCAGCCAGATGGGGGAAGGAATCGTCAATCATCTCCTGGGAGATCGCTGGGAGGCCTTCTCCGCAGGTGTAGCCCCCGCTGGCTACGTCCATCCGCTCGCCATATGGGCGATGGCCGAGATCGGTATCGACGTCTCGTCCGGGCATCCCAAGCCCGTCAACGAGTTCCGCGGGGCTGAGTTCGACCTCGTCATCACCGTCTGCGACGACGCAGCGGAGAACTCTCCGCTCTGGCTAGGGTCAGGAGACCTCCGCCACACGGGTTTCCCGGATCCCGCCCACGCCCAGGGCAGCGAAGAGGAGCGGTTCGAGGTGTTTCGGCAGGTTCGGAACGACCTCCTCCAGCAAGTGGTGAGCACGTTCCTGCAGATGGAAGGCATGGAGGTTCAACGAGGATTGAATGCTGCGTGAGAGCTTTGACAAGAAGCTGCAGGGACTTGTGGATCAGGTGCTGGTTCTGGGAAGCATGGTCGAGAACTCCCTTACCAAGTCGGTGGAGGATCTGAAGCAGAAGGACTTCGAGGCGTCTCGACGCCTGATTGCCCACGATCGTGCGATCAACGAGAAGCGCTTTGAGGTCGAAGCTGACGCACTGGCCCTCAATGCCACCCAGCAGCCCATGGCGCGTGACCTGCGGACCATCGCTGCAGTCTTGGACATTATCTCGGAGCTTGAGCGCATTGGCGACTATGCTAAGGGGATTGCTCGCATCAACCTGATGATCGGAGGCGAGCCGTTCATCAAGCCACTGGTCGACTTGCCCCTGATGGCGGCCAGGAAAAGGGAGATGCTGCACGAATCGTTGGAGGCCTTTGCCCGCAGTCATACAGAGTTGGCCCGGACCATACCCGAGAAGGACGATGAGGTCGACGCCCTCTACAACCAGGTCTACCGGGAATTGCTCATGTTGATCATGCCGAATACCAATACGATTGATCAGGCCAACTACCTGCTCTGGGTGGCCCATAACCTGGAGCGCGCCGCGGACCGTGTAACAAACGTCTGCGAGCGCGTGCTCTTCACAGTAACAGGCGAGATGGTGGAGCTGGATTCCGAGACGACTGTCCTTGAGAGCCTCACCTAGAACCGGGCTTCGGTAGACGCCGTACGCTGCGCCACGCCAGCACTTGACACCCCACTGGATTCAGTGGGGGTTCTCCTTTGCCCACGCCGCGCCGCCCGGCTTACCGGCACTGCCCGGGACAGCACTCTGCACAGACTGCACCGTCGCAACTTGACATCCCTGCGTCCCTGTGATACATGTATCCCCCGCCAGTCCAGGGCTCTGCTCTGCAACTCACGATTCAATGAACCCTCCATCTGACGCCACAGGCCACCATCCCGCGCCCGCTCCGATACACCTCGGTCTGGCGTCCGCCCTTTGTCTGCTCGCCGCGGCACTGTCGCTCTCGGCGTGCGGGGGCGCGGGTGCACAGAGCTCCAATCAACCCCCCAGAAGCGGTGAGATCATTGAGAACAAGGGCTCCGACACATTGGTTAACCTGGCGCTGGCCTGGGCTGAGGCGTATATGGAGAGTCGCCCTGAGGTGCGCATCTCTGTAACCGGGGGCGGGTCGGGTACAGGGATTGCCGCCCTGATTAATGGCACGGTCGACATTGCCAATGCATCCCGTCGGATGAAACTCGAGGAGGTCGAGGCTGCCGAGTCCAACGGAATCTCTCCGGTGGAGTTTGTTGTTGCGAGGGATGCCATCGCCATCGTGGTCCATCCATCGAACCCAGTCAATCAGCTCACGTTCCAGCAGATATCGGACATCTATACGGGGCGGATCACCAATTGGCAGGACGTGGGCGGAGAGAATCGTCCGGTCGTGCTTTTATCGCGCGAGTCTAATTCGGGCACCTACGTCTACTTCCTGGAGAATGTGGTTCGAATGGGCGACGAGGAGAGCGACCTGCTCTTCTCTCCAGGCGCCCTTCTGATGCCTTCCTCCGAGGGTATCACCGCTGAGGTGTCCGACAACCCCAACACTATCGGCTACGACGGCCTGGGCTATGTGACGCCCGAGCAGAAGGTCGTGGCCGTAGCCTGTGACGCTTCCGGGCCGTTCGTGTTGCCATCCGTCGACAGCGTCAACGACGGGTCGTATCCCATCGCCCGTCCGCTCTATATGTATTCTGCCGGAGAGCCGACCGTACAGGCGGCGGCGTTCCTCGACTGGGTCATGGGAGAGGGACAGACCGTCGTCCCTGAGCTGGGTTTCGTGCCCCTCCATTGAGAGCGAGACCCAGCCTGATCAACACGAGTCGCCGTCCCAGGCCCATGGGCCTCCACTCGGGAGATGGGACTTGACTGAGTGTACCAATCAGAGGAAGAACGGAAGAGCCCGCTGGTTCGAGTTTGCCATCGAGACTGTGGTTCGGGTGCTCGGCTTCTCGGCCATTGGCTTTGTAACCCTGATCTTCGTCTTCCTCGTGAGAGAGGGTGTGCCGGCCTTCTTCCAGGTCCGACTGTCCAACCTGTTCGGCACCCTGTGGTACCCTACGTTCGATCTGTTCGGCACGCTCCCCCTGATTCTGGGCTCGCTGTTGGTGACGGTCACCGCCATCGCGATGGCATTGCCCCTTGGCGTGGCGACTGCGGTCT
>JASFVG010000219.1:0-7902 GCA_050049955.1 Anaerolineae bacterium
GTTCACGACTCCACCCATCAAGACGATGCCCGGGTAGGGCAGGCGAAGACCAAACGCGAAGCTCACAAGCCAGTACTTGACTGTCTCCAGAATCCACACCCAAACTGTGATCCCGAAGACCGCGAAGACGTCGCGGCCGCTGCGCAGGCACTCCAGACCTGCGATCACTCCCTCGACCAGGTCAGACAAAGGCTGGCGGAACCGTCCTGGGACAGTGCGTCTGATGGCGGCGTCAGCGATACGGTGGAGACGGCGGGGGCGCGCAGCCAGAACCAGGAATACGACCAGCACACCGAGGAAGATCACACCTGCGATCAACAGCAAGCGGCTAAGAAACCCTGACATCGGTACGAGCAGCAGACCAGCAAGCACAAACAGGACCATGGTCAGCCCGTCGAACAATCGTTCAAGCAATGCCGTGGTCAGTGAGGTGCCCACGTTGATCCGCTCTCTCCGCCACAGGACATAGGCCCGGAGCACCTCGCCTAGGCGTAGGGGCAGGATGTCATTCCCCATGTAGCCGATCACGACAACAGGGTAGAGGCGATTGGCCGAGACGCGTCTGCTTCCCCGCAGCATGAAGCCCCAGCGCCAGCTGCGGAACCAAACAGAGATGAAATAGACCGCGACGCCTGGGACCAGCCACCAGTAGTTGGCGTCTCGCAGCGCCGCTCGGACCGCCCGCAACTCAAGATCCCGGAAGGCGAACCACAGGAGCCCGACGCTGACTAGCAGGCCGATGACAAGGAGGGGCCAGCGATCCTTCAACCGTCCCGCTACGCCGCGCATCACGGTCGCTGGCCCCCTCAGTCTGACCTTCTCGGAGGAGCGGTACGGGCCAACGTGCATCCGCGAACAGCTGCGGAATGTCCGCTCACGAGTCAGCGAGCCCAAATTGCGCCGCCCGACGCTGGCGCAGCGCCTCGTAGAGCACAATCGATCCGGCCACCGAAGCGTTCAACGAGGAGACATGCCCTAGCATCGGCAGGTGCAGCAAGAAGTCGCATGACTCGCGGACCAGGCGCCGCATCCCTTTGCCCTCACTGCCCACAACTACACCGAGCGGACGGACCAGGTCAGCTCCGTAGTACGGCTCAGCACCACGCTGCGCCTCCAAACCTGCGATCCACACCCGCTCCTCCTTGAGCCAACCCATCGCCCGCACGAGGTTTGTGACCTGGGCAACGCGGAGATGCTCGACAGCACCAACGGACGTGTGGACCACGGCGGGCGTGACATCGACGGCACGCCGTCTCTGGATCACCACGCCGCTCACGCCGGCCGCTTCGGCCGTCCGCAACAGGGCTCCCACGTTGTGAGGATCCTTCAGCAGATCGAGGAGCAGGAACAGAGGGGGCTCTTCGTCAGTACTGGCTAGACGAAGTAGCTCCTCGACCGGTATGTACGGGTACTCGCTGGCCTCCAGCACAACGCCCTGGTGGCTGAAGCTGCCGAACCTCTCAAGCTGATTGCGCTCAGCCAACTGAACTGGTACACCAGCCAGCTCGCCTAGGCCCAGGATCTGATCAACGACATCACTCTCGCGAATCCCCCTAGCGAGCGTCAGCTTGTAGAATCTGCGCCGACCGGCTTTCAGCGCCTCATAGACGGCGTGTCGACCGTAGAGCACCTCCCTCATCAGGAGGTGGGCTCCAGCCGCCAGATGGTACCCTCCGGTCTATCGTCCACGGCAATCCCCAGTTCGGCCAACCGAGTTCGCAGCACGTCGGCCTCATCCCACCGTTTGGCCTCACGATACCCGCGGCGGATGTCGAGGATGATGTCCATGAGCCCGTCGACGAACTCGCCTCCGGCCTCCTTCGTACGATCATCCGGTAGGATCCCTAGGATCTGGCCAGCTAGCTCGCGGTAGATGTCGTCAACGGCCGCCAGCGTGCCCTTGGTTGGCGCCTTCTCCGAATTCAGTAGCTCGTTCACCTGCCTGTTGAGATCGAACAGCGCGGCAATTGCCCGCGGCGTGTTGAAGTCGTCGTCCATTGCCTCCACGAATCGCTGCGAGTATGGCATCAGGTTGCCTACATCGGATAGCTCAGCAGTCGCCGCGACCTGCACGCGGTCCTTTCGCTGGCGGAGCGCACGAACCGTGTTGTGCAGCCGCTGGATCCCTCGCTCCGCCGCTAGTATGGCATCGCGGCTGAAATCGACCGGCTTCCGGTAGTGACTCGACAGGATGAATAGCCTGATCGCCTCAGGGCTGTACAGCTCCAGCGCCTCCTTGATGGTGATGAAGTTGCCCAGGCTCTTGCTCATCTTGACCCCGTTCACCGTCAGCGAGCCCGTCAAGACCCAGTACCGGGCAAACGGCTTTCCCGTCGCCGCCTCCGACTGGGCAATCTCGCACTCGTTGTGCGGGAAGATGTTGTCGAGCCCGCCTCCGTGGATGTCAAAGGTCTCCCCAAGATACCGCGAGGCCATCGCCGTGCATTCCAGGTGCCAACCCGGATAGCCCCAACCCCACGGTGAGGGCCAGCGCAGGATATGCTCAGGGTCAGCATGCTTCCACAGGGCAAAATCGGCGGAGTGGCGTTTCTCCTCTCTGACCTCCACACGCGCCCCAGCGTCAAGGTCCTCTACGTCGCGTCTCGAGAGCTTGCCGTAGTCATCGAACTTCTCGACGGAGAAGTAGACATCGCCGCTGTCTGTCTCGTAGGCATAGCCCTTCTCAAGGAGCACCTTCACGATCTCTATCTGCTCGGGGATGTGACCGCTCGCGCGCGGAGAGATATCGGGGCGCGTCACACCGAGGGCATCCATATCCTCGAAGTAGGAGCGAGCATAGGTCTCGGCCACCTCCATCGGCTCAACCCGCTCCAGCAGCGCCTTCTTGATGATTCGATCCTCTCCGCTGTCGAGCAGGTGCCCAACATCGGTGATGTTCTGAACGTACCGCACCCGGTTGCCGGTGTATCGAAGATAACGGACGATCACGTCTAGTGCGACGTACGTCTTGGCGTGTCCCAGATGCGCGTGATCGTACACGGTGGGACCGCAGGCATACATACCGACACGACCTCTGTCCAGAGGCTCAAAGAGCTCCTTCTCGCGGGTCAGATAGTTGAAAACCCTCAATGCCATGGCATCTCCCCAGGATATCGACGCGTACTACGTCTCAGTGCTCCAGCCTTGCGAAGAGCATCCGTCCTGCAGCCGTCTGGAGCACCTTGGTCACAAGAACTTCGACCCGCTGCCCGATATACGGCTTCCCATTCTCAATGACTACCATCGTCCCGTCATCCAGGTAGCCCACGCCCTGGCCGATTTCCTTGCCCTCCTGGATGATTTCGATCGTGAGCGCCTCGCCAGGTAGGAACAGCGCCTTGACGGCGTTCGCCAGCTCGTTGATATTCAACACCCGCACGCCCTGCAGCTGCGCCACACGGTTCAGATTGTAATCGTTGGTGACGATAGGACACGTCATGCGCTTGGCCACGAGCACCAGCCTGTCGTCTACCTCGCGGATGCCCTCAATATCCATGTCAATGACCCTCACCGGCGTCACCGAGTCACTTTGCAGGCGACGAAGCATCTCAAGCCCCCGCCGACCACGTCGGCGACGAAGCGCGTCGGACGAGTCCGCTATGTGCTGTAGTTCATTGAGCACGAAGCGTGGTACAAGCATTTCCCCGTCAACAAACCCAGTGCGACTGATGTCGGCGATGCGGCCGTCTATGATGACACTGGTGTCGAGCAGCACTGGCGTGGCGCCGGCCTTGCTTGCTTTGCTCTTGCCACCCCGTTCAGGCACTTGCCCTCGGACAAGGCTGAAGATGTCGTGCTGTCGCGTGGTCATCACCATAATCCCGAAGTAGCCGAACACGATCGCAACGACGAACGGCAGTATCTGCCTCAGGGGAGACGGCAACAGAGAAAGGGGGAACACGAGCAGGGCCGCTATCACCAGACCAACGACCAACCCCAGAATGCTGGCCAGCAGCTGCTGCGCCGGCGCCTGGCGGACCCGCTTGCGAACGGCGAGGAACGGGCGCACTGTAGCGTAGGGGGTCAGCACCAACCCGGTCAGTGCCCCAATGAGGAAGAAGACGGCAGCATACTGATAGGGCTGCCCGCCAAGTCTAGCCGCCAGGTAGATCCCCAAGTAGATCCCCCCGACGGCTAGTGCCAGCATACCGACAATACGAGAGATGAAGTCTGCACTCACAGTATACCCCCAGATGAGCACCTTCTATGATGCACAGCAAACAGGTGAGTCCAGGAAAGCCTCACCTGTCAGGGGGTATCCCGCGGCGGCCTCGCGGAGGCTACCAGGCCCGGATGCAGATTCTCACTTTGTTTCTTCGCAGAGGAAGGAAAGAGATAAAAATGAAAACACACTCAGGGACCACAGAAACGGGATACACCCCGCAATAAGGCCAACGCGGTTATCTTATCACACTCCGCACTAAAAGTCAAAGCTACCTACCGCGGCCTATCGGTTGAGGGAGCAACCCGGATCGTCTTTGTCCGCTGGACCCATGGGCGGTGCTGCAGCGGCCTGGACGAGCTGATTGACATTCCGGTCGTTAGCAACTAGAATCGTGCAGTCACGTCGCCCGCATAGCGGGCCCGCAAGGGAGGAACCTGCTGCAGCCTCGATGTTCCTCTTTGGCGTCGCTTTCGACCCGCATTAGGCCGTCGATCTGATGCTGCGTAGGGACATGTTGGCCTCCCGGGTTGCAGCGCTTGTTTTCGCCGTCGCCATGGCTCTAGGGAGTGTTGGGACCTGATTGGGGCAACCTCTATCGGGTGCACTGGCAGATGAAGTGGGCTGGAGGGTGCAGCTCACCGCCGGCAGGACGGGCGACAGCCTGGCCCCGACGCACCGTGTGACAAGCGCACAGAGAGACAAGGAGAGCTTCGATGGGCAAGGGACTAAGGCGGACGGCGCTCGCACTGCTCCTCCTGGCGGCAATCCGGTGGGCCCCGCCTGTATATGGCCAGACCTCCGGCCAGGGGACAGCCATTCACACCGTAGCTTGGGGCGATACGATGTTCAGTATCGCCCAGCGCTATGGGACATCCGTCGACGCCGTGTGCGCCGCCAATGGTCTTGCGGACCCGACGCGGATCTACGCCGGTCAGCGCCTCATCATCCCTGCGGCCAACGTGCCCGCGGCGCCTGCCCAGGCAGGGGCTTCGCACACCGTCCAGACGGGAGAGAACCTCTTCCGCATCGCCCTCAAGCATGGCGTTACCGTCAAGGCCCTGGCTGAACTGAATGGCATCTACAACGCGAATCAGGTCTTCGTTGGGCAGACGTTGACCATTCCAGGCAGCCCGGCAACCTCTTCTGTGGCCTACCAGCCGCGGCACGCATCCACGACCCACACGGTGCAACGCGGGGAGACTCTCACCGCGATTGCCCACTCCTATGGCATCTCTGTCTGGACATTGATCCAGGCCAACAACATCGGCAATTCGGCGCTGATTCTCCCCGGTCAGACTCTCGTGGTGCCCAACCCTAGCAGCCTGGCGTCAACCTGGCCTTCCACACGCGCCGCCGGCAGCAAACGCATCGTCGTTGACCTGTCTGAGCAGCGGCTCTACGCGTTCCAAGGCGATTCGCTTGCCTATCAGTTTGTGGTCTCGACCGGTATGCCGGGCGCCCGGACAGCACCAGGCACGTACCAGGTACTGGACAAGCTTCCCAATGCCTACGCGTCCACTTGGAACCTGCAGATGCCCTATTGGCTGGGCATCTACTGGGCCGGATCCCTGGAGAATGGAATCCACGCCCTGCCGATCCTGCCCAGTGGCCAGCGGCTGTGGCAAGGCTACCTGGGGACGCCGGTTTCCTACGGGTGTGTGATTCTGGGGACTATCGAGGCGCAAACCCTCTACAACTGGGCCGAGGTAGGGACGCCCGTCGTAATCCAGTACTAGCGCGCGGCTGCGCTGTTATGCAGCGTGCTTGACCTGCGCTTGACGTCGCTCGACGCCATGGCCGTATGCCAGGGATCTGGTACCCCAGTCGCCTAGAGGGATCCCTCTGGGGTAGCGCCCGGCCGCTCCGCGCCCTTCTTGAGTTCCTGCTCTGCTGCGTGCCCGTAGATCGAGTTAGGCCAGGCATTGATTGCCTCGTTGAAACGGCGCACCGCCTCCGCCTCTCGCCCCGACCGACGACAGGCCAGCCCCAGATTGTAGTAGGTGGCAGCCAGGTGCTTGGCACCGATGCTACCATCCTCGTCAGCCAGAGCTTCCTTCAACGTCACGTAGGCGCTCTCCGGATCCTGGTTCCGCAGCTCTGCTACAGCTCGGTTGATTAACGCGATCTGGCGCCCGGCTGCATCTGGCTTGATCTGGAGCGCGAGCCCGTACAGCGCTAGCGCCCTGTCCAACTGCCCCCTGGCGCTGAACCAGTTCCCAACATCCACTAACAGCCGAACCCGCATCGTGACCAGGTAGAGGACGCCCAGGAAGGCTAGGGGATGGACCGGCACACCTGCGAGGCTCAGCGCCAATCCTATGGCCGTGATCCCCACTCCTTCAATGGCGAAGCGCACCGATAGGCCCTGCCGACGCAGGTGTGACAGCGCGCCGAACCCCAGCAGATACACAAGACCGACGATCGGTATGACTATCGGAGAGTCCATGCCTAACCTAACGCCGTATCCATCATCGATAGAGGAGTCGCCAGCCGCCGGGCCGAGCCCTGCCCGGAGCGGAGCCTACCCAGCGAACAAGTGATCGGCCACCCGGCCCAGCATCTCGACTCCCTGGACCTGGGTCTCGAACAATGGCACAATCGCCCGCACGCTGTCAAACCGGTCCCAGATCTCCTCCATGTACTCACGCTGCATCTCCAGCCGGTTACGCACGAACTCCGGAGGATCGTCTCCCACGTCAGCCGGATCAATGCGCATGTTCACGACCACGCCCCCTACAGGGATCCCGAACTCCTCGAACCAGTTGAGGAATCGCGTTATCACCGCGATGGGCAGCGCCTCCGGAAGCGTGATGAAGAAGAAGGCTGTCTTCGCATCGTCCGTGAGCAGCTGCTTGGCGTGCTCCATGCGATCGCGGAAGGTCAGCAGATAGTCCATGAGCGGGTCTTTCTGCTTCTTCCGGCTGTAGGAGAGAAGCTCCCTCAAGCTTTGCGCCTCCTCGCGACTCTGAACCATCTTGTTGACCCACATCGAATAGACGTCGGACATGCCGAGGAGACGACGGGCGTTGGCAGTCGGCGCCGTGTCAAACACGTACACCTCATACTCGTCTTCAAACATGAGATCGATCATGTTCTCAAACATGGCCGACTCTTCGAAGGCTGGATTCATGGTCGCCGATTCCACAAACTCCTCGGCCTTCGTCTTGATGTCTGCGTACTTGAGGAACCACTCGATCTTCTCGCGGATCTCCTTCTTGGAGTCCTCGATCGTGTCCTTCGTATCGATCTCGTAGGCCCAGAAGTCGGACTCGCCCTCGACCAGCTTCGGTGTGCCGAACACGTCCTGGCCCAGCATACCGCTCAGCGAATGGACCGGATTGGTGGAAGCAAGAAGCGTCCGCCTGCCCCGGCGCGCGTGCCACAGTGCTGCCGCACCAGCCATCACCGTCTTGCCGACGCCTCCTTTGCCACCGAAGAAGTTGTACTTGAGGCCGGGATGCGCCTGGACGAACTCGCTGGTGGACTCCTTTATGTGACCGCCGGCCGTCATACCGCCTCACCTCCAAACATCGCTTCCGCCATGCGCGCGATCATGTCGAGGCCTGTTATGTCCCGTTCAAACTCGGGCACGCTCGCAAGAACCTGCTCCCCAAAGAGCGTTTCTATCTTACCCAGGTACTCCTTCTGCTGTGAGATTCGATTCTCCAGGTACTCCGGGATATCCTGCTCGGACAGCTCCTCCGGGAGGACCCGATTCACGATGTAGCCGATGAGCG
>JASFVG010000220.1:0-7897 GCA_050049955.1 Anaerolineae bacterium
AAATGGTCGAACATCGGGGCCGGGATGTCGAAGGACTCCGCGAGGGCTCTGCCCGCCTCCTTCCGCATGTACCGGATGGGCTGGCCAACGGTGTCCGGATCTGCGGGATACCAGATCTGCGCCGACACCTCCCTGTGATCGTCCGGGTCAGGCGTGCAGGTTTCAGGACGCGCTAAGTCGACCCAATAGAAGAAGCGGGTGCCGACAACGTATGGCCCAGTGGGTTCGGGAAACCGGAATACGGGGAACCCAGCCGGCAGGGCGGCCGCAATCAGTAGCGTCAGTAGCCCCAAGGCTGTGCCGGCAGTCGATAGTACTTTGCGGCGAGAAGAGGGGTCGCGGCGCGCCTGGCTCCGGCTGCCGATGTTGCGGCCGGCGATCAGCAGGAGGACGGCGGTCAGGCCGTAGGAGGGAATCATCTGCCAGCGGTAGCCTTCGAGAAGTAGCTGGGCAACAACAACCAGCGCTGGGAGACCCGGCAGGTAGGGCGACCACCGCGGACGCCTGCGTATTGGCACGAAGCGGATCAGCAGTGAAGGAAGCAGGGCTACCAGAGTCAAGGTCTCAAGTGGTCGCATTGCGGATGACTCCATCATCCAGATTCCGCACCCAGAGTGGTGGTTTCGAGCCCGCACAAGCAGGATTGGGCAGCTTCATCCACATCCGGCCGCCCACGACGACGGCGACAGCGACGGCGGCCTCGAGGATGAACTGAAGCGGCGTCACGGGCAGGAACTCAAAAGCCACGTTGGCGGAGACGTGGAACAGAATCGCCGTCCAGAGGCCGCCCGAGCTGCGGTTGTACAGCCAGGTGAAGATGAACCGGGCAAAGAAGGCCCCAACCAGCGAGCGGAGAAGGGAGTCGAGCTCTGGATTCCACACGCCAGCGAAGTGGAGGGGCATGTGCCACCGAATCCAGAAGAACCATAGGATAACCGTGGCAACGAGGGGACTGTGGTGGCGCTGGAGCCCGGGCAGGGCGAAGCCAGTCCAGCCTGTCTCCTCGTTGATCCCGCCGGCGGCGATGGCGGTGTAAAGGAACGAGACAGCCACGGATGCGGCCCAGACCCAGGTGACACCAGCTGGCCCGGGGTCTGAAACGGTCTCCCAACCGAGCCAGCGGCTGATGGGAAGGCTCACGACTCTCGGGACGGGCACAAGCAGGAGGGCCAGCAGATACCACAGACCGTGCCCAGTGGGCCTCACCAGGGACTGAAGGCGCACTCTCACGCCAGGGAAGCCGGAGAAGCCGGACGCGACAACGAAGGAGCGGATCAGAGCGACCACGGCGAAGACGACGACCGCGGCGGGCGAAAGGACCCCAGAGCTGCGCCTAGCATTGAGCACGAAGATCAACGTGACCAGGACCCAACTGACGAGAAGGACCGCCCGTGGGCATCCCCGATGACCGCGAGTTCTACCGGGTTCGGCGATACGCGCCATGACGATGCAGGCTACCGCAGGCGCGAATAGCCCGACGAAGCCCAGGACCTCCAGCACGTCGAGGCGGGTGAGCATCCGAGGAAGCCAGAGCCCCCAGGTGAGAGCGTACGTGAGCGCGAAGAATGCAGTGACCTGGTGCTGTACAATCCAAGCGGCGACTCTCCTCATCCTCGCTCCTTCCTGCGCTGGCCGGGCTGCCCGCTGCGTGTACACAACATTGCCGCTGCCAGTGTACCATGCGAGCGCCGCGCCGTCATCAGACAAGTGTGGAAGTGACATACGCAGAAAGGACCACGCAAGAGGGTGGCCCTTCTCAACACATTGCGTAGGTGGTGTACTCGCATTGCCTAGGGAGGATGGGCGACACGGGCCGCGACGGCGTCTGGTTCTGGCCGGCTATCGAGGGCCGAGCCAGTTGGCCCTTCAGGCGGGGAGCTTGCGCCTGATCGCCTCTACCTCGTGAGGGAAGTGCTTGACCAACCGACTCTTCTTCAGGTTCTGCTTGAGGATCCAGAGCGCGTCCGAGTCGTGCGAGGCGGCGAGCTTTCGCATATAGGTGAAGCCGTCCTCGGGCAGCGCGGAGACGACGACGCTGAGCGAGTAGGCCAAGCCCTTCCTGAGAGCTTTGAAGGCATCGTTCTTGCGGTCGCTGGTTAGGAGAAGCTGGTCGATGACGAGACTGTGCAGTTGAAGGGCAGCCGCCGCTTTGGGCGAGTCCTTGAGGAGAGATGGCTCGGCGACGCCTGTTGCTGCTGCCCGCATCTCCAGCCAGGCACCGGGCCGCACCCAACCTTCCAGTGCTTCAAGGGTCTCGGGCCAGCGCTGAGCCAGCAGCCGCTGGAGTCCGAACCGGACCGCCTCGCGCATTCGCCATCGGGAGTCGATCGACAGGTCTCTGAGGGACACCAGGGCTGGTTCGAAGAACGCTGGCGAGATCGAGCCTAGCGCGCCAATGCCGATCGCGCCGCAGAAGGGGATCAGCTCCCGTGGGTCGTTGACGGGAGCCTCCTCCGGAGGGAGCTCGGACATCCGCACGTAGAGCTCCCACAGTCTGACGCGGCGGGCGGCGGCGCAGTCCTCGGCAGCGTCGCCGAAGGCCTGTGCCAGCTCCAAATTCCCCCTAGGGCCGGGTAGGTTGCTGTTGGAAACGATGTAGCCCAGCAGTGGTTCGTCGCCGCCCGTCTGCTGGTATTCTTCAAGGAGGACGATCAGGTCCCGTTGATGGTTGTCCCTTTTGCCCACTCTGGGCTCGCCCCTTTCTCGTGGCCAACCATGGGCTCACGACGGATCTCGCCTGTCGGCCTAACGTGTCGGCGGTCTAGGGAACTCAACGCTATTCTAGTCCCCAGGTGGCTTCAGTCAAGTCGCGCGCGGTCGGCAGGGGGCCCTGTTTGCGGCGGCCGCTGCCGTCTTTTGATGCTTTTCGGGTTGTGTGCTATAATCGCTCGTCAACGTATTCGGCAATCCCCAGGAGGAGGGCAATGAACATCGCAGGAATCGAATTCCAGGATGACCTGTACTACGACGACAAGCACAATTGGGCGCGCGTCGAGGGTGACGTGGTGGTGCAAGGCCTGACGGATTTCGGTCAACGAATCGCCCAGGAGATCGTCTTCGTCGAGATGCCTCGCACGGGGCGCGCCCTGGAGCAAGGCGAGACGTTCATGTCGATGGAGTCGGGCAAGTGGGTGGGGCGCATACCGGCCATGGTGAGCGGCAAGGTTGTAGAGGCCAATGAGGAGCTGGAGTGGGAACCCCAGCTGGTCAATGTGTCGCCCTACGACGAGGGTTGGCTGGTCAGGGTCGAGATGGCGGATGCGGCCGAGCTCGGCAACCTGATGCAGGCCGATTCGGCGGCGTTCAAGGCTTTCATTGAGGGACAGGCCGAGGAGTACGCGGAGATCCTGGGCTAGATTCGGGCCTTGTTGTTCGGCAACCGGAGAGACTGCGGCGGCAACGCCGCGGGTTCTGGCCGGCTAGCGTCAGTTCCCGTGGATAGGTGCCGATACCGGCGCAAGCGCTGTTGGGGCCCGCCGGACCGCTGCGGGGCAACGGCGAGATGCCTCAATCTGGCGGGGCCCGCGGAGAGCATTTGTCCCCGCCCGACGTTTCCTCCCTACCTGAGTTCCGATCAAAGCTGTGCAGCTTCAATGCATCGCCTCCGCATGACCCTTGCTCGTGAACCAGGTTCCCGACCGAACGTGTCTTGCCCAGAATAGGAGGCTTCACCTATGACTGTGGGAACTGCTGAGACGATCTTCTGGATTGTGCATCTTCCTCTGATGGTGTTGTTTATCGCTGGAATGGGCATCGTCCTGGCCACCTGGATGAGGGCGGGGGCCCAGCGCCGCTCGGTGGGCGACCTGACTAGAGACGTGTTCAGGACCGTCTTCAGCCCGCGCCTGGGGTTCGTCGTCAGAGTGTTCATCACAGAAGCCTGGTTCAATCGGCGGCTGTGGCGGACGAGCTTATGGCGATGGCTGAATCACTTCTTGCTGCTCACCGGCTTCATACTGTTGATGACGCTGTCGGGCATCTCCGCTCTCAGCGACAAGGTGCTCATCCATTTCTTGCACCTGGAGCACGTGCCCGTGATCAGTATGTGGGTCACCCCCGACCACCCGGTCACCGGTCTGCTGAACGAGATTGGCGGGGTGATGATGACGATCGGGTTCCTTTTCTTCGTGATCCGCCGCTACGCACGGCCCCCGTCGCAGCTGCGCACTGGGCCGATGGATACCTGGATGGTGGTCGGACTCGGTACCATCCTGCTGTCCGGCTGGGTCGCTGAGGTCGTGCGGCTTAACTCGAGCCACGTGGGGCCGACGGCCTACGTGGCGTTCCTTGGGTATCCCCTAGCCTTGCTCTCTAGGGGGCTCCCGCTCCCCTGGGATGAGCTCCACGCCTGGATGTACGTCATCCACGGGCTTTTCACCTCAGTCGTCATCGCCACGATTCCGTTCTCCAAGTTCATGCACGTCATTGCCGGAGCGCTGGTGACGATGGTTCGCCAGATGGAGGCGGCGAGAGGCGGGCACGCTGGTCTGGAGAAAGGAGGGGCGCGTGTCCCAGCTTGATCTGAGGCGCTTCAACCTGATGCAGCTGATGGAGCTCGATGCCTGTACGCGCTGCGGCGAGTGTGTCACGTGGTGTCCCACCTTCACCGAGAAGCCAGAGCGGGAGGCTATCACACCGCTGCGCAAGATTGAGACCGTGCGCGGTTTCGTGGCTCGCCAGCACGGGCTGCTGGCCCGGCTGTTCGGCCCTCGCGCCCTGGACGCGGAGGCAGTTGTGGAGCACTCCGGCGGCACCTATGACTGCACGCTGTGTGGGCGGTGTGCTGTGGTCTGCCCGGTGCACATCGATACGCGGGCGATGTGGATCGCGATGCGAGAGGCGCTGGTCGATCAGGGGGTGTATCCGGAGGCGTTCGATCACCTCCGAGACACGGTCACGACCCACTACAACATCTCGGGGGACGTCAACGCGGAGCGGCTCATCTGGAGCCAGAACCTTCCAGAGGTTCCCGAGGGAGTGGGGGGAAAGGAGCAAGCGGAGGTGGTCTACTTCGTGGGCTGCGTCGCATCCTTCTACCCGCGGTCGTACGGGGTGCCGCAGAGCATGGTGGAGATATTCGAGCGGGCTGGAGTGAACTACTTGGCGCTGGGAGGGGAGGAGTGGTGCTGCGGATTCCCGCTCATCATCGCGGGCATGGGCGACGCAGCGGTCGAGGTGATGCGGCACAATCTGGACGCGGTGCGAAGCACCGGCGCGAAGCGGTTGGTGGCCGCCTGTCCCTCCTGCTACCATACCTGGAAGGACGACTATCCACGCACTCTGGGGGAGCCGCTGGGCTTCGAGGTGCTGCACGCGACCGAGGTACTCGAGGAGATCGTCACTGAGGGCCAGATCGAGCTGAAGCCGTTCAAGCGCGCCGTCACGTACCACGATCCCTGCGACCTGGGGCGGACGAGCGGTGTCTACGAGGCGCCGCGCAATGTGATCCGCGCGATTCCCGACATCACCTTCACGGAGATGGAACACCATCACGAGTACTCACTTTGCTGCGGCGGGGGGGGCGATGTGGAGATGGCGGACAAGGACTTGACGGCGGCTGTGGCGCAGCGGCGCGTCGAGGAGGCCGCGGCGACGGAGGCGCAGGTGATACTCTCGGCGTGCCAGCAGTGTGAGCGGACGCTGGCTGAGGGAGCCCGACGGGCGAAGATTCGGGTGCGAGCCATGGACATCGCGGAGCTGATCGCCAAGCAGATGGTGCGGTAGTCAGGCAAGGTGCGACGCACCTGACGTTCTGGTGCGTCGCACCTTTGATCACAACGGCAAGGGACACTTATGAGGCTCAATCTTCTCAAGGACGTCAGTTGGCAGGACTCGCAGCTGCTCTATCACGCGCAGCCCCGCTTGGGCCGTGAGGGCGTCAATCTACTTGCCCCCTCGACACCCTACGTGTCTACAGGCTACTTTCAGGATGTCGAGCAGGAGGTGGATCTGGCCTACTGCCGGGACAGCGACATCCCTGTGTTCCGGCGCGAGCTGGGCGGAGGCGCTGTCTACCTGGATGGGGACCAGCTCTTCTTCCAGCTGATTCTTCATCGGGACAACCCGATGGTCCCCGGGGGGGGCAAGCTGGGCTTCTATCGCAAGTTCTTGCAGGCGCCGATTGAGGCCTATCGCGCGCTCGGAATCCCGGCCGAGTATCGCGAGGTCAACGATATCGTCGCCCACGATCGCAAGGTCTCTGGCTGTGGGGCGGCCGAGATCGGAAACTACTACGTCCTGGTGGGCAATCTGATTGTCGATTTCGACTATGAGACGATGTCCCGGGTACTGAAGGTGCCGGACGAGAAGTTCCGTGACAAGGTCTACAAGACGATCTGTGAGAACCTGTCCACCATCTCGCGGGAGATCGGCTCAGCGCCCCCGCGGGACGAGCTGTGGTCGCTGATGGTTGAGAAGTTCGAGCAGATGCTTGGCCCGCTGGAGCGGAGGACGGTGGTCGACGAAGCCTGGCGGGCGAAGGTCGACGAGCTTGGCGAGCGGCTGCTGACCGACGCTTGGCTGTACAGGAGAAGGCCCGGGCAGGCGGGCAGAGACGTGAGGATCCGCGCCGGTGTCAACGTGGCCCACCGGATGCACAAGGCGCCTGGAGGGCTGATCCGGGCCGTCCTAGAGGTGCGCGAGGGGATCCTGGCGTCGGTCTCGCTCTCGGGGGACTTCTTCCTTTATCCAGAGGAGAAGCTGACGGAGCTGGAGGCAGTGCTCGCAGGCGTGCCCCTCGAGGACGTGGGGCGGGTGGTGAAGGGCTTCTACGCCGAGCACGGCATCGAGAGCCCCGGCGTCACGCCGGACGACTTCGTCCGCGTATTGGTCGGCTAGACCAAGACTATAGACTGGAGTCCTGCCCTCCTCGCGAGTCTCGGGTTCGTGGTCCCTCCGTCGCGAAACCAGAAAGGCTGGCGAGCGAAGCAAGATCCCTGCCCACGTGGAGCCAACGCGTCAGCGCACCAGGCTCACCGCCCTGGGATCGCCCGGCCCCGGCGGCTCACTACCCGCGCTCGAGCACGGCTTGTTGCACTCTTCCTGGTCGCACGCGATGGTTACGTCAATCACCCTGGGCCCGCTCGGACATGGGGGGGTCTCGCCCATCTTGCAGAGGCGACAGGCGCCCACGACCCTGACGCAGCCTGTATCGACCAACATGTATCTCTCGTGGCCACAGGCGTTGCCCGGATCGTCTTCCATGACGCACGGACTCTGCTCGGGGTCGTACAGCGGAATGATTCTGATCGTGTCCGTCTGACTCGCGGCGGCAGCCCAGGAGGAGGACTTGACGCCTGAGTCCCCGGCAGCGCAACTTGGAAGCTCGATGTAGGAGCGGCACAGCTCGCCCTTGTTCGTCTCGCCTTCGACTCGGCTTCCTAGCTCCGCGTTGCCGCAGCCTGTCTGATCGCAAGGATCGTCCTGGCCGTCGGCCATCACCGCGGAGAAATCGATCCACGTGCGACCGTCGGAGGCTGGGATAGCGCCGCCCAGCTCGGGGCTGCATGTGCAGGAGTAGGTCTCGCAGTCGGCCTTCCCATCCTCCCAGAGGATGAGGTGCTGATCGCAGATCTGCTTGTCGAAATTGCTGGCGTCAAAAGCCATCGGCCAAACCTGACATACTCTGATCACCTTGCCGCAAATAGCCGCGGCCTCCGCTCGGACCTCCGCCGTCTGGATCCCGATCAGCCCTGCGAAGAAGGTGTCCATCGTCTCGCCGGCCTCCACGCTCACCGTCAGGTTGTCGATGACGTCGACGACGGCCCACTCAGCCCCATTCCGGTCGGTGGCATAGCTCAGGGCCGCCGCCTCTGCGTTGCTGGGTTCACCGAAGCACAACTCGCGCGCCCCAGCGAGGGCCCCGGCATCCGCGGCGTTCTGCATGCGCCGTCGCTCT
>JASFVG010000221.1:0-7884 GCA_050049955.1 Anaerolineae bacterium
GGCTTCTTGGCGCGGACGGCGTCAGCGGGACGCTCCAGGTCCTTTTTGAGCACGTCTTGGTAGAGAAACAGCAGTGCGCCAAGGGCCTGGTTCTGGGTGGAGGCGGCCACCTTCCGCTCCACGGCCAGGTAGGTTAGGTACTCCTCGATCTCGTCCGCCCCCATCTCCTTTGGGTGGCGCGTATCGTGGAAGAGGATGAAGCGCCTGATCCAACCGACGCAGGACTGCTCTGTACGAATGCAATAATGCTTGGTGCGACTGGCATCGCGAACGCGATCGAGCAGTTTCTTCTTGCGGTGCCTGATCATAATCGTCCTCTTCAATTAGGTTTGTCCCTTCCGAGCGTTGGTATATACTGTTGGAGAGCCATTTTTCACCTGTTTCTCGGCGGGGACAAGCACATTATGCGGAAAGAAAGCATGATAGAACACTGGAAGGAGGGATATGCAGAAGGAGCTCTTGATAACAAGCCATCGGGTGGTTTTGTGCAGTAATGGGTCTGCATAGAATGTCATTTCTGGTTTTATGCAGAAGAATCGCGGCAGAATAGCATGTTAGGCGGCTACTGAGCACCAAATAGATGCTGCCTTGGGGTGAAGTTGGAGTCATGCTGAACTTGCTTGAGGAAGCAGGGATAATCGCTGTGGTGGCTACCCAGTCTGATGATTCATATCAAGGCTCCGAGCCACCTTTGAAGAGTGACATCTTGCTGCAAGATGTCACTGTTGCAGACTATGATGGGTTTGTACTTCCTTGCATGGCCGCTGGCAACCCAGGGCATATTGAAGATGACGCTATTGCAATGGTTGCTGAAGCGGCAGCTTCAAACAAACCGATTGCAGCCCAGTACGGCTCGATCCCTACCCTGGCCGAGGCGGGATTACTAGACGGTAAGATCTACGCGTATAATCGTGACGGTTTTCCAGAGGGCACCTACGACGCTACTGGCGTGATCCAGGCCGGAAACACCATCACGTTCGGAACCTGTCCACAAGCCGCTCGTTGTTATGATCGCCCAGATGGCACCCCGGCATTGACGCAACTGTTGATCGAATCCGTTGCTCCTTGAACTGTTGGTGTTTCTTAAACCGCCTAGCATCTCGCTGGAGGAGCGGACCCCACGCGAGGCACGAAAATCAGGTGGCTCAGCCTTGCGGGGTCGCTCAGCTCGAAGCTGTTAGGCTGAAGCATCACATACTGACGGACAGTGGAGGAGGATACAGCATGGCCGATATACAGTTCCACTCAAACAAGCAGAACCGGCTGATGGGGATTTCGGTAGCCCGCCCTGTTCTTGTCATGCTCACTCTATACATCATTGCTTGGATCATAAAGATCCTGGATACCTTTGTGTTCCGGCTAGATGAAATCATCGGTGAAGCCATTCTTACGAAGGCCCTTGGTTTTATCCTCGTCGCTGCCTATGTCTGGATGACCAGGAGGAAACTGACCGACATTGGGTTTCGTGCGAGGAATCTTGGACTGTCTCTAATTCTCACCGTGGCGGGTTTTGGTTTTGTATACACTCTCGCATTCACCTCCCAACTTGTCATCCTTGGAGCCTCTGGAGAGGAAGCCGACCTCGTATTCTCCGCGGTCGATCCCAGAACAGGTTTGTCGGGCGGGTTGCTTTTTGGACTCTGGCTTGTGTTTTCCAATCTCGTCAACTCAGCAATGGAAGAAGGCCTGTTCCGTGGAGTCATGCTTCGCCATTTTCTTGTCCGGTATGCCAAATGGGGCGCGATCTTCCTTCAAGCTGCCCTATTCTCTTTGTGGCACTTGAGCTGGCCATTAAGGCATCTTCTTGATGGACAGATTCCGCTTGGCCAAGTGGCATTTGAGGCTTTTGGTTTGACGCTCTCGACACTCGTTTCGGGAGTTGTATATGGCTACTTCTGCTACAGAACTAACAACCTCTGGGGACCCTTTGCTGCGCACACGATCAACAATAGCATCTTCAATGTTCTGTTCATCAGATCCGCTGCCGGAGTGCAGTCCGGCCTTGAATTCATCCCCTTTGTACTGATCTTCCTGACAGGCCATCTCCTGATGATTCCAATCATTGTAGTGGTTGCGAATCGCCTGAAGATCACTGAAGTCAAGCCTTGGGGTGATTTCACAAATGCAGATGTCTCAGCCTAACCTCTCGCTGGAGGCGACGCGGCTGTCGCCGCGATGACATCGCGGGCGATTGGGCAACTACGTTGATAACTTACCGAGGTCGCCGGGCATGGGCCGCCGCGCGCCTCAGCTCGGACCGTTGGTGCGTCAAGCGAAGCTGGATGCTTCTTCTTGGGTGAAGGCCCCTTTGGGTAAGGACTAACCATCGCCCCCTGCCAAGCCCTACGGTTGTCGAGGGGGTGAGAGTCTTCACGCGGTCCAGAGCTGAGCTTTCTAGGATTCTCGGCTTGTCAAGGTTAGCAAACAGGCGTACAAATCCCGCGATCGGAGAGAGTCTGGGTTCCAGTGTCGGAGTGCCCAGACCCGTTCAACGGGAGAGCGGCGCAGCTCCGCCGCGCTTGGCAGTATTCCACGGTCGGTGGAATACTGCAGGTTCGTTGGCCGCGCGCGTATTGAGGTTGCGGACCAGAAGGCTGCAGATTCGAAATTCTGCCGAGGGTACTAGGTGTCAATTTTCGCCCGTGATTGGGCCAGTGGTTTTCGACTAGGATGGGCCACTCGTGAGCGTGACGCTGCATGCGGGACTCCTGTCGGCGGATGACGAACAAGACGTGTTTGCCGCGAGGGAGTGGATTCGGTTTCTATCTCCTTCGCGGGTCTGTGGGCCCTGAAGCTCGTGCCGGTGATGACCACGACCTGGGCTTGGTGAGTGAGCCGAACCAGGCCAGCGGCGAGCCAATGGGCGCGTGCTTATACCCGTGCCAGCTGGTCTCGGGCGGCCAGTAGCGGCGCCCAACCGCTGGATCGACAAACGAGTTCCGCAAGGCCGGGTGAGCGACGCTGCAGGCGCGCTCATCCGTTGATGGGAGCTCGGGTTCCTGGAGGTTGGGGATAGCTGCCAGAGGAAGTCTGGTCGAGAGAGATGATGGCCAACCGAATGATCTGGGATATCGGCGGTGCGCGCCTCTCGCGGAACGTGGGCAGCAAGGCTGAGAACCTTCACTTCCTGGCAAGGCACCGGTACCGAACACCAACGACGTATGTGTGCACCTGGGAAGCCTACGAACGCTACAGGCAGGGGGATGACAGACTCGAGAGAGCTCTGCGTCTCGAACTATCCAGCAAGTTGGATCTGGACAGGCGCTACGCGGTTCGCTCCTCGGCCAACGTCGAGGACGCCTCGGACCATTCGTTCGCAGGGCAGTTCAAGACCTTCCTTGATCTTCAAGGACTCGACGGGATAGTGGCGGCAATCCGCGCTGTGTGGGCTTCAACCCGCGGCTCTGAGACCGAAGGTTACCTGCAGCAAGTCGGTATCAGACCGGAGGACCTAAAGATGGGCGTGCTCATCCAAGAGATGGTGACGCCAGCTATCTCAGGGGTCTCTTTCAGTAAGAACCCCGTGACAGGTGCCGACGAAGTAATCGTGGAAGCGGTCGAGGGCCGGGGAGACGCCTTGGTGCAAGCAGGCGTCACGCCGCTGCGGTGGACGTATCGCTGGGACAGTTGGACCCATCGTCCCGAGGTCGACGACGCCGACTACGCGGTCGTCCAGGACGTCGTGTCACAAACCCGCGCCATCGAGCGGGACTTCGGCAAGCCCATTGATCTCGAGTGGGTCTTTGATGGGCAGCGGTTGTACTGGGTGCAACTTCGAGAGATCAAGGCGCTGACAGGGGTCAATCTCTACTCGAATCGGGCTGCCAGAGACGTGCTTCCCGGCATCATCCTACCTCTCGTATGGTCTGTCAACGTGCCGATAGTCAACGGCGCGTGGATTCGGCTGATCACAGAGATTATCGGCAGCACCGACCTCGGGCCGTTCGACTTGGCCAAGTCATTCTACTATCGGGCGTACTTCAATATGGGGGCTATGGGCAGCGCCTTCGAGCAACTGGGACTGCCGGGGGACTTCATGCAGCGTCTGAGGTACAGCTCCGACACCACGGCTCGGCGTCGCGCCTTCAAGCCGGGGTGGCGCACCCTCACGCTCCTTCCCCGTCTTATCTGGTTTGCGTGGGACAAGGTGCGCTTCGCCCGCAAGATCCCCGGCTTCCTGGCCAGGACCGGCGAGGAGCTACAGGGTCTGGAGGCCGTTCAGGTGGCCGACCTGACGGAGGCTGAGCTGCTCCGTCAGGTCACGGCGCTCAGTGAGCTGAATCGGGAGTCGGCTTACTACAGCCTGATTGCTATTGCTTTGCAGCGCATTCACACAGCTCGCCTCCGGCGCGGACTGAAGCGAGCGGGGATCGATTTGGAGAGCCGCGACCTGACTGGGGGACTGGAGGCGCTACACGACTTCGATCCTGCCTATCATCTACGCCGCCTCGCCCGCATTTATGGCGGCTTAAGTGCCGACGTGCAGGGCGGTATCCGAGGAAGCAGCTTCGATCGCTTCTCGCGTATGGATGGAGCTGAGGTTGCTCCGCTTCAGAACGGGATTGCCAGCTTCCTGGAACATTTCGGCCACTTGAGCGACAATAGCAACGACTTCTCAAGCATCCCATGGCGAGAGGACCCCGACAGTATCCTGAGGTTGGTCACGGATTACCCGGAAGCGGAGCGGTCATCCACGTTCGACCTTGAGGAACTGGACCTGTCCAGAGGTCAGCGAGCGCGCCTGGCAGGCCGCTGGCGTCAGGCGCGATCCTACAGACTGCATCGGGAGGCCATTGGCTACCTTTTCGCGCGGGGTTTTGGGCTGTTCCGGCTCCACTTCCTGGCCCTCGGCGCGCGGCTGGCAGAGCGCGGTCTGATTGAAGATCCGGCGGATATCTTTTACCTGTACCTGGACGAGGTCCAAGATGTCGTGACAGCGGATGGCTCGGCGGAGAGCGCCAAGGAGTCGATTGATGCGCGTAAGCGGGAGATCCAACGCGTGCGGGATATCGATCTTCCCGAGATCGTATACGGTGACGATCCTCCGCCGATCGGTCATGGCGTGGAGCGGAGCACGACGCTTGAGGGCACACCTACGTCCCGGGGCTACTATAGCGGGCCCGTGCGGATCGTGCGAGGGATCAAAGACTTCCCCAATCTGCAAGCGGGTGACGTGCTGGTAGTACCCTACTCAGACGTCGGACTCACGCCGCTGTTTGCCAGAGCCGGCGCGGTAGTCGCCGAGTCAGGGGGGATGCTCTCGCACAGCTCGATCGTCGCTCGAGAATACGGCATCCCTGCCGTAGTGTCGGTGCGTGACGCATGCCGCATACTGAGAGACGGCCAGATCGCTGCAGTGGATGGGTACACTGGGGCCATATCGGTGATAGAGAAGCCGGAAGTGAACGAGGAGCGGTCGGGCAATGTGTAGACGTAGAGACCGCCAGCTTGAGGAGGCAGTCCCATGAACCTGACAATGATGCTGGTTGCGGCGGTGGCGGGGTATCTTGTGGGTTCCGTGTCGTTCGGCCGCGTTGTCGGCTACTTCGTGGCACGAGGGCAGGACCTTGAGGACGCCGCCATCCGCATTCCCGACAGCGACCAGGAGATGGAGCTAACATACGTAAGCGCCACCAGTATCGGCGTCCAGAAAGGCAGCAAGTGGGGCTGCCTGGCCGGCATCCTGGACATCCTGAAGGGTCTCCTGCCGACGCTGGTCTTCCGGCTCGGGTACCCGAGCGCCCCGCTTTACTTCATCGCGGGCGTGGCTACGGTCGTGGGGCACAATTGGCCGGTCTACTACCGCTTCAAGGGCGGGCGCGGGATGTCCACCATCCGGGGGTCGGCGCTGGTGGTTGACTGGCTTGGGTCGCTGGTGTCCGTCATCGCGGGCGGCCTTGTCAGCCGGTTCCTGATCAGGGAGAGTATGTTCTCCCCCGTCGTATCCCTCCCCCTGTTCCTCTTGTGGTCTCTCCTTGTACGCAGGAACTGGTGGAACGTGGGCTTCGCGGTTGCTGTGAACCTGGCCTTCGTGCTGGCATCCATACCCGAATACCGAGTCTATCAACGCTACAAGCGTGAAGGTCGGCTGGCTGAGTATGAGGCCGCGTGGCGAGCTGCACCTATGTTCCGTGGTCGGGCCAGGATCAATCAGTGGCTGAGGCGGCTGATCCAAAGGGGGTGCGAGGGCGAGTCGAATCAGTCATCACAATAGCGGGCAGTTTGCGCTGCCAAGAGAGGAGATACCCATGTCCGAGAGTTCTGCGATCCGTCGAATGAGCTGGCGCGCCGTTCTACAGGTTTGCCTGCTCAACATCGCCGTGGCGTTGATGATCCTGCCTTTGAACAGCACCCTGAACCGGATCATGATCATCGAACTGCGCCTGCCAGCCACGTTGGTGGCTGTCCTGATCTCTCTGCGCTTCATCACCTCGCCATCGCGCATCTGGTTCGGCCGGCTGTCTGACACGCGCCCGATTGGTGGAAGAAGGCGCACCTGGTATATCGCTAGCGGCATGGTGGTGCTGGCCGTCGGACTGATAGCCTCCACCTACGCCGCTCTGGCAATCCCAGATCTGGGAGTCGCCGGCATCATCATCTCCGTCCTGACATTCGGTCTGTTGGGCCTCGGTGTCAACTTGACCACGCCGCTCTACTTCGCCGTTGTGGCCGACCAGAGCTCGCCGGAGCAGCGACCAAGGGTCGTCGCCACGATGTTTGTTCTGCTGGGCATCTGCGCAGTCGCCGCATCGTTTGCCCTCGGAGCTGCCGTGGAACCGTATACTGAGCAGAGGATGATTCGCGCGTTCTTCGCTATTGCCGCCATCGGCCTTGGCCTTACGGTAGCGGGTCTGTTCAAGCTGGAGCGGAAGAGGACCTATGAGCTGAGCTCGTCCAGCGCCGTGCAGAAGACTGAGCGGCCGAGGGCCGTCCGAGAACTGCTGCTCGAGAACCGCCAAGCTCTGCGCTTCTTCGTCTACCTGCTCTTCGCGTTCGTGGCGATCGAAGCCCAGGAACTGATCCTGGAGCCGTACGCTGGTGAGTTCTTGCGCATGACGCCTGCTGAGACCACTCGGCTGACGGGCATATTCAGGATACCCAATGTGCTGTCGCTGGCGGTAGGCGCCTGGTTGGTCAACCGCATCGGACACAAACCAACTGCGACGGCCGGGATTGTGGTAGCGTGCCTTAGCCTGCTGCTCGTCATCGTAAGCGTGCCGATTCAGGCGCGCGCAGTGCTGCTGGCGGGCGTGTTTGTCCTTGGCCTAGGTGCCGGCCTGCTGACCACAACCAACTTGGCTCTGATGATGAATATGACCGACCCGCGTCACGCGGGTGTGTTTCTTGGGGCCTGGGGGTTCGCACAGGCGGTCGGAGTCGGCTCAGGCAACATCCTGGGCGGGGTACTGCGCGATACGGGTCTTCTTCTGTTCGCGAGTCAGCTTGGTGGCTACTACTTGGCGTACGCCTTCGAGATCGCACTTCTCGCGGCAGCTGTACCCATGCTCTGGGCCCTCGACGTTGCCGCGTTCCAGCGCGCAATCGCCGATGCGCCGGTGGAAACGGCTGCCGGCGTAGAGAAAACCGGGCAACCCTAGACGCTCCTCCCTGACCAAAGACGGATCACTCGACCTATACCACCTAGATGATCCTGATGCTCGGCGCTCGACGAGCGCGTCAGGCTGCCGCCCATCAGCCGGATCAGGCTCTTCCGGTGCAGGTCCATCACTACGCCTATCTCATCCAGGAGCGGTCCCCTTTCCATTCGGCTGGCCTAGAGACAGAGTTGTGGGAGGCGCTAGACTCGTCCATTCGGAGAGCGGCGCAGTTTCGCTGAGGGGCCAAAAGGATTGGCCTTGGGCAGTATTCCACCGGCGGTGGAAT
>JASFVG010000222.1:0-7790 GCA_050049955.1 Anaerolineae bacterium
TTCAACCGTGCGCAGGCGATGTATCAGCGTGCTGCTCAGGTGGATCCCGACAACCCCTCCTACTTGCTATATCTAGGCAACGTGGCGGCAGAACTCGGGGACATCGAGGATGCCCTAGATATCTTCCACGAGGTCCTTTCCCGAAGGCCGGAGTACACGCCAGCTTACGAGCGCCTCGGGGCGCTATACGAGCACGAGCAGAAGTGGGCCAAGGCGATTGAGGCCTACGGCCAAGCGTCGGCGCTGGCCCCACACAGTCCCCTCTATCGCTACAAGGTCGGTGCGATCCACAAGCAGTTGGATCAGTACGAGGAAGCCGCTGAACAGCTGGAGGCTGCCGTGGAGCTCCAGTCCGAAGCCGGAATCGCCGAGTCGGCCAGTCTCGCCAGGGATGGAGCGTATGGTCAGTTGGGCGAGGTCTACGAGATACAGGAACGGTACGATGAGGCTCTACAGGCGTATGAGCAGGCACTGGCGATAGCCCCTGACAACGTGGCGCACCACGCGCGAATGGGCGCTCTGTGCCGCGAACTGGGCCATCTAGACAAGGCACTATTGCACATCGAACAGATGATTGAGCTGGAGCCTGAATGCCCTGTCTCCTACTATGAGCTGGGCAAGACCTACGAGACGCGCGAGGAATTCAACGATGCCCTGAACGCCTACCTGGAGGCCGCAGAGCGCGATCCCGAGGTGGCCGAGTACCACTACTGCGCTGGCGTGGTCTACAAGAAGCTCAAGCGCTACCCTGAGGCCGCTACCAAACTGCGCAAGGCCATCAAGCTGAAGCCGAATCATGCAGATGCTTACAAGCAGTGGGCCGCCGTGAGCGCGATGTCGTTCATCTGGCGTGAGCGCCAGGACGGCTGAGCAGGTGTGTGACCGTTCGGGGGGAAGCGGCGGCGACAGGCTGCACGTCGGGTGGATCGAGATCTGCTCGTCATACTTTGGCGGGAGCTGAGACATGGCTGAATCTAGGTACGGTAGACGGGACAACGGCGCAGTACGATTGCAGCCTGACAGCGTGATTGGTCACGTGCCTCCAGAGGTAGAAGAGGCTCAGTCTGAGCTGAGTCGGCTGATGGCATCACTCGCCGAGGAGGGGGAGGCACCCGTCGCCCCCGACATGCTGCGGCGCGATACCCACTCCAAAGGTACCGACGCTCGCCCAACACAACCAAACCTTCCTACAGCAGGGCCGCCCTCAGAGAGCGGGCTGCGAGGCGAGACATCTCCCGTCTATGTGATCGTGTCAAACAGGAAGGCACTGACGGCAAAGTATGGTCAGAACGGATTCGAGCGGCTGGACCTTGATCTGCACGACCTCAGACAGGCCGTCGAGGAACGTGCGGGTGTCGAAACGATCGTGATCTACGTGGACGATGAGGCCTCACTGACGCCATTCGACCTGGAGGCTGTGGACGGGGCGAATCCGTACAAGGTCAAGATCCTGATAGACGCCCTTGATGACCAGCTGGTCAGCTGCGGCCAGCAGATCCGGTACTTGCTCATCGTAGGCGGGGACAGGATCATCCCGTTTCACCGCTTGCCCAATCCGGTCGAGGACCAGGACGCTCTGGTCCACTCCGACAACCCGTATGCGTGTCGAGACGGCAGCTATTTGGTGCCGGACAGGGCAATCGGGCGCCTGCCGGATGAAGAGGGCGATGAGCACGGGCTGAGTGGTCCGACAGCGGATGGGTGTCCCGCGGGATTCCTGCACTCAGTGATCCAGACAGCGGCCGACGCCCATCGGACGCGGGCAAGTTCAAAGGGGTTGCTCGAGGCGCTCTATGCCGCGCTACACTTCTTAAGGGTGGGGCCCATGAGTGGTCGGGGCCTCGGATACTCTGCCAGCATCTGGCGCAAAGCCTCAAGGGCCGTCTTCCTGACCATCGGCGACGACAGTCAGCTGCGAACTTCGCCGCCGCTGACCTATGAGGGCTTCAAGGTTGTGGATCGGCCGCACTTCACGTTCTTCAATCTGCACGGAATCGAGGACGGGCCAAACTGGTATGGTCAGAGGGATGCACTGTTTCCCGCGGACTACCCGTTGTTCCCACTGGCTTTGCGCCCTCAGGACCTGCGCTTGGATGAGTATGCCGGCTCCGTTGTGCTCACCGAGGCCTGCTACGGGGCAAACATCCTCGGCAAGACCGCTAGCGATAGCATAGCACTGCGTTTCCTCGCCGCTCGTGCGCTAGCTGTGGTTGGTTCGACGCGAGTGTCCTATGGATCCATCGCACCTCCGCTGCTTGGAGCCGACCTTATCGGCAAGTACTTCTGGGAGGGGCTGCGGGCCCGCCTCGGCCCTGGAGATGCGTTGAAGTACGCCAAGGTCAGCCTCGCGCAGGAGATGCAGGGTCGGCAGGGCTATCTGGACGGCGAGGACCAGAAGGCGCTGATTAGCTTCGTGCTGTACGGTGATCCTCTACTGCCGACATCGGCCGTGGATGGACGGGTGCCGGCAATGAGCCTGGCGAAGAGCCTTTGCCCGCCCATCATTTGCGGAAGGGAATCGGATCTTCAGGACAGTGTCGTGTCCGATGCCCTGGTCGCCAGCGTAAAAGGCCAGATTGAGACAAGCCTGCCCCATATGACGCAAGCACGAGTCCGGGCGAAGTCCGTAGGCGTTTGCAGTGCGGCTGCTGCCGCCGCCTGCAAGCACACAGGTGCTGGAAGCCGGCTGGGAGGTGCGAGCGGCCGATGGTCGGTGATGCTTCAGAAGGACATTCCAGTCGAAGCAGACGGCGGGACAGGGAAGTGCCTTCCTCTCCATCAGGTCGTCAGAGCGATCGTGGACGATAAGGGGCGTATCGTTAAGCTAGCTGTATCGAAGTAGGCTTGGGGCTAGAGGGCGATGCTACTGGGCGAGTTCCACTGTTCAACCGACGATAACGGATGGCTGCCTGTCCCTTCCGAATTCCTGTCCGAGCTTGCTGAGGGGGCGGCAGTGACCAGGGGCATTGAGCCGTGCCTGTTTGTCTACCCGCTCTCGGAGTGGCGGAGCGTGGCGGAGAAGCTACGGAAGCGACTGCCTCTCACGAATCGCCAGGCGCGGGCCTTCCGCCGGTTGATCTTCTCGGGGGCCACGACTTGCCTGATGGACCGCAACGGCCAGATCCGACTGCCGGAGCGGCTGCGGCGGTACGCAGACATCGGCGAGGAGGTGGTGGTTGTTGGTTTAGGCGCCCATCTGGAGCTTTGGAGCCCAGGACGCTGGCAGGAGATGAGGGCCGCCTTCGAGCATGATGGGGTGGCCCTGGCTGAGGATCTTCGCGACTTCGGGATCTGAACGAAGGTTGTTTTTGCTTCTACACGTGCATATAGGGGGTCAATGATGGAGAAGAGCAAAGACTGGGGGGGCGCATCTATCAAGGTGATTGGCGTCGGCGGGGCCGGATCCAATGCTGTAGACCGAATGATACAGGTGGGCATTCCAGGAGTGGACTTCATTGCGGTCAACACCGATGCCCAGGCGCTTGAGGGATCAGAGGCGGCGTGCAAGATCCAAATCGGCGAGAGGTTCACGCGCGGGCTGGGTGCGGGGGGAGATCCGGCTACTGGGGCAGAGGCCGCCAAGCGAAGCCGGGACAGCCTTGTCGCCGCCGTGGTGGGCGCCGACATGGTCTTCATCGCCGCCGGGATGGGAGGAGGCACGGGCAGCGGCGCCGCGCCGGTGGTAGCCAAGCTTGCCCGACAGCAGGGTGCCCTCACGATTGCAGTGGTCACGTCACCCTTTGTGTTTGAGGGGAGTCGGCGCCGGGCGATCGCCGAGGCGGCGGTCAAGCGTTTGGAGGAAGAGGTTGATACCCTCGTGGTTGTGTCAAACGATCGCTTGCTACGGCTTGTGAACGAGCGGGTGTCGCTCGACGTCGCGTTTCGCATCGCGGACGAGGTTCTCCGCCACGGGATCCAAGGGATTTCTGAGCTGGTGACCCAGCCCGGGCTCATCAACCTGGATTTCGCGGACGTCAGGGCCATCATGGATCGGGCGGGCGGTTCCCTGGTGTCGATTGGCTATGGAGAGGGTGAAGACAAGGCGGTTGAGGCTGCACGAATGGCGCTTGTCAGTCCATTGCTTGATGTCGACTCCGTGAATGGTACCGACGGGTTGCTCGTCAACATCACGGGAGGCGAGGATCTCACACTCACGGAGATCAACGAGGCCATGGAGATGATCTCTCGGGCCGCAATGCCGCATGCTCAGATCATCTTCGGAACGGTCATCGACCCCAGGATGGAGGGACGGGTGCAGATTACCCTGATCGCAACGGGCTTGGGCATCGGCAAGGTCACCAGGGTACCTCCAGAGGAAGGGGAAGAGGGTATGAACCTGCCCTTCAATCCAGCGTCCCTCTTCAGTGATGATCTGGCCGTTCCAGCCTTCATGCGATCTAAGAACAAAGCCCTGGCAAGCTGGAGGGTGTGACATATGGCTGACGGGAACGATCGATATGTGTCGAAGGCGAAGGCGCTCGTGCGGGAGAAGTTCCCTGAGATGAAAGGGGTCAAGCCCTCGATCTCGGTGAAGAGGTCTCAAGGCAAGCAGCTTTCGGCAAGACAGCTGAAGTCGAGCAACCCTCGGAGCGGTGGCAGAGGGGCCGGAGGCACGTCCGCACCCGACAAGCGCTACATAGTGACCTTCGAGAGGGAGATCGCTCTTCCGGGGGGTGGCAAGATGAAGCGCATGGTTCGTGTGACCATGGACGAGGCGGGTGAGGTGATGAGGCTCACGTCCTCGAAATAGCGTGATCGCTGGCTACCACGTTTGCTCTCAGCAACGGGAAAGCGATGGGACGATCCGTGGGCAGCCGGCTGTGCAGCAAGGGCAGTTTCAGTCCGAGTAGGATTTCCCTCCCAGCTCTCGTAGCGGCGTCAAGCTGGGTGTCACCGTTCTGGTAACGGGCCACCCGATTCGAAGTTTGACGGGAGGAGCCCCAAGATTCCGAGCCTGACGCCACAGGCTACAGTTGCCCCACAAAGGCGCGGGTCGGAACCATTGACTGCCCCCCCCGGGACAGTTCCAGTCGGAGAGGCTGTGTCCAGCCCGGCTTCTACCGGGCCGGCATGCACCGCCGTCCGTGGACCGCCGCAGCTGAGTTGGCAGGCCCCGCCGCTTGCTCTGCTGGAAGCTGCCCAGTCTGAAGTGGCGTCGGGCGACTGTACGGATGGAACGCCCCTCATGAGGGCTCGCTTTGTCGTCCCCCTTCTCTTCCACAGGTTGCGACTTGTCGCGACCATCCTCCACTAATCGGCTCCAAGGTCCACGCAACTCCAGCGAGGGGCCTGCCTCACTGTACCTCTCATCACGCGTCCGGTGCTGGCCCGCCAGCGCGCCCTTCCGCCTCAGGCAGGGGCTTGCCTGTAGCGATGTCTCTCCTGCCGACTTGCGTGGAAATCTCTGACAATAGACACTAGTGAGGCCGGGCCGAGAGCGCTAGACTACACCTGGATGCGGCAGGGGGGCCGTTCCGGCCTGGAATGCTGCCCGGTCTCGAATCGCTGCCAAGATGGGCGTGTTATAGTCTGTGAATCCAACAGGAGCGGGGATGAACCCTGGAACACAGGCGATTGTCGCCCTTTCCGCCTTGCTTGTAGCCTGGTATGTGGCGGGGCACCTGTACAATCGCAGGCTGGGTCTGCGAATGCGCCGCTGGCTGGCAGCAGGGCTGGATGACCTCGGTGGCGAAACGGAACAGGGCTGGATTGGCTCCCCTGCCGGCGGGGCGAGGGTCAACGTCACGCGAGCGGAAGCTCCGTTTCGACGTCTGGAGGTGACGCTCTTGCTGGCAAACCGGGAGAGCCCACTTCTGTGGCTGCTGGATGAGGTCCGCAAGAGGCGGGACAGGATGATCGTAAGGGCCACGCTACGTTCCCCTCGGCGCGGCGAGGTGTGCATTCGTCCCGGCGGCCAGCCCAGGCACCAGGACGAGTCCTGGACTTCGAAAGAAGGGCCACACGGGCTGAGCATCGCCTATCGAGGCCACAAGGCCTCTGAACTGGTAAGGTCACTAAGCGCGTGGGTGGAAGCGTATGGCGCCCAGCTTCGCCGTTTCAACTGGGGCAAGCAGGATCCACACATAGATCTTGAGCTGTGGACCAAAGGGCTTCTTGGCGGCAGTTCGGGCGCAGTTCTGGCGGACCTGCGGATGGCACTACTAGCGGATCAACAGGGGTGATCCGCCCTGGCCGGATTCGGGGGAAGCGAATCCCTTGTGTTCGGCTGGCGATTTGGGGGCGAAGGGGGTGCGAACACGGAAAGAAAGCACGAGCAGGCGGTCCGTTCCGATTTGAGTGCCGTTTGATTATCCCGTTTATCAAGGTTTTCGACAAGCACGACAAGGAGGATTGAGTCGATGAATGCGATCTTCGTATTGATCCTGGGAGCCTTGGGCATCGGTGTGGGCTATGGCTTGTACGCGCGAAACATCGACAAGAACGTCGTCGAGCCCGATCCGAACAAGGCCACCCCGGCCAAGATGTACATGGATGGCGTGGACTTCGCACCTGCCAGCCGGAACGTCCTCTTCGGCTATCAGTTCAAATCTGTCGCAGCCCTAGCACCGCTTACTGGACCCATCATTGCCGTACAGTGGGGGTGGCTGCCCGCCCTGGCCTGGATAATACTCGGCGTGTTCTTCATCGGCTGGGCCCAGGACTATGGCGCCATGATTATGGGCGTGCGCCGCGAGGGAGACACGATGGGGGCGCTGAGCTACAAGCTCATCTCACCTCGAGCCCGCAACATCCTCATGATCTTCATCTACTTCTACCTGTTGCTGATCATGGGGGCCTTCGGCAACGCGGTGGGGAAGGTGCTGATGACCAATCCGGCCGTGCCCTTCGGAATGATCAGTCTGGTCGTCATGGGGGTGCTGGCTGGCCAGATGACCTACAAGTGGAAGCAGGACATCATCCTGACCACTGTGGTCACGGTGGTACTCACCTTTGTCGGCATCTGGATCGGCACCCGGGGTTTCATGTCCAACATCTTCTCCGCGATCTACGGGCTGCCCGACTCCCCGACGGTCTTCCTGGGCAACACGCAGGCGCAGGTTCTAGGCACCTTGCTGATGATCCTCTTCTGCTACCTGGGCGCCGTGCTGCCGATCTGGTCGTTTGCGCAGCCGGTTAACTACGTGTCGTTCTGGATCGTAGCAATCGGGATGGTGGGAGGCGTGCTTGGACTGTTGATCTGGCGTCCAGGCATGGGAGACTTCCCCGCGTTCACGCAGTTCACCACGGCCAGTGGGCCGCTGTGGCCAATGCTGTTCGTCACCATCGCCTGCGGGGCGATCTCCGGGTGGCACAGCCTAGTCTCGACATCTGGCACGGCCCGACAGCTGGAGAAGGAGACGGATGCGCTTCCTGTCGGCGGTGGTGCGATGTTCATGGAGGCGGCGTTCGCCGTGATCGCCTTCCTGACCGCGACTGTCGCCTTCGGCGGTTGGCAGGGGTACCAAGATGCGGGCGGCGCGGGTGCTGCGCTGGGCGTCTTCTCTAAAGGCCTAGCGGCTTTCCTGAGCCGGATCGGGATTCCACAGGGCTTTGGCGTGGCCTACGGCTCTGTCTTCCTGACCATTATGGCGATCACCATCATGCAGCTCGTGGTACGCTTCATGCGGGTGGCGAGCGCGGAGCTGGTGGGCGACGCGATTCCTGTCATGAAGAACGTCCACGTCGGCACGATCGTGGCCCTGTTGCTCACCGTGCTGTTTGTGTGGATCATCCCTTGGCTGGCGATCTGGGGGGCTTTCGGGGCGTCCAACCAGTTGATGGCTGGGCTA
>JASFVG010000223.1:0-7775 GCA_050049955.1 Anaerolineae bacterium
GGGAGGGAGATCGACATCTATTCTGACTTGGTAGGCAGCAAGCCGGTGACCTCTTTCTACATCGGTGGCGGTACACCCGCCACGATGCTCCACACCGGGCTGGACAGCATCTTGGAACGCGCCTCTCAGGCATTCAACGTGCAGTGCGAAATCCACATGGAAAGCCACCCCAATGACCTGACCTGGAAGAATCTCAGGGCCACGACCGCTCTCGGGGTTGGGCATCTGAGCATCGGGGTCGAGGCTCTCCAGGATCATCACCTTAGGACACTGCGGAGGCCCTATTCCGCTGAACAAGCGATCGCGGCGGTTGGTCGAGCTGCGGGCAACGGGTTCAAGTGCGTGAATGCGGACCTCATCTTCGCCCTGCCCGACCAGACGATCTGCGAGGTCGAGCAGGCAGGCCGTGCCCTGGTTGAGATTGGGGCGGATCAAGTTGCAGCCTACCCACTCTTCAGGTTTCCTTACACCCAGATGGGGCGCTCGGCCCAGGGATCCAACCACGGTCTGCCCATTATTCTCAAACGAAGACGGATGCTGCGCACCCTGGAAACGGTATTCTATGGCTCGGGATTCGAGAGAACCTCCGTCTGGGCCTTCACCAGGGAGGGCACGCCGAGGTACTGCTCGGTGACAGTGCCCCTCTACATCGGCCTCGGCGCCAGCGGAGGGTCCTACCTTAGGGACGTCTTCTACCTCAACACCTTCAGCGTTCAAGCCTACATCGAGGCGCTTGAGGGGGGCAGGCTGCCCATCGCCCTGTCGCTCGATCTCACAGAGAAGATGCAGATGGCAGGCTGGCTATACTGGCGGATCTACGAGACTCGGTTCCGCAGAAGCGACTTCCTAGGACGATTCGGCAGGTCGTTCGACACCATCTACGGAAGGCTTATGAAGCTACTGTCCGGGCTAGGACTCTTCCAATCGGATGACGGAGATCAGATCGTACTTTCCGACAAGGGAGCCTACTGGCTACATTGTCTGCAAGACCTGTTCTCTAATGAGTACATCAGCCGGCTCTGGGGAACCTCAAGGGAGGAGCCCTGGCCAGAGAGGGTGGTTCTATGATGCTTCTCCTCAGAGGGTTCGTCTCTGGCGTCACCGCTGAGAGCATCCGCAAGCGCATCGCCTGGCTGGCGCTTTCGTTTCTCCTGCTCTATGTGACGATCGCGGTGCTAAGCTGCTACCCCCCACCCCAGGGGTGCCTCCGGGGGAAACACCGCATCTTCGCCCAACTCCGTTTCTCACCCGTCGTGTGGGTTTCGACGCTGCAGATATTTGGGTACAACCTGATCCCCACCACGCTGATCATGCTGGCCAGTCTGATCGCGCAGCAGTCCAGGTTGGTCCAGGAGAGGTACGTGCCTGTAGGATACACAGCGTTCTGGGGGCTCACCGTGCTGCTTGCCATGATGGCTGGTTCCTGCTCGTTCGAGGTGGCCGCAGCTCCTCCAGCTCTTCTCCGTCGGCTCACGCGGCTGTTCGACGTGGTGCACCACGCTGGCCTTGTCGAGTTCTCAGCCTACCTTCTGGCAGCCGACGCGTCTTTCCAGTTCACCCTGTTCTGTTCCGACGGCAGGCGGACAACCACGATTGGGAGCCGGCGCGACTTCGAATTGAGCGGGTCTGAGAACGCCTCCCTGCTACTGGCTTTGCTTCTCCTGCTCTGCGCTGCATATGTTGAGTCCCTAGCGCTGGGGCGCGCGGCCAACTACCCGGATTGGAGCGATAGTCCGCTATGGACGTAGAGACACCAGCCTCTCTTGGGGCAGGAATCGGGGTGATCCCGTACCACTTCGCCGGCAGGGATTAGTCGCGGGGGGTAGTCCGATGCGCAGATGGCTGATCTGCCTGGGTGCGAGCGTCACTTGGCTCACGGGGTGCAGTACTGGCACATCGCCGCGGGTTGTTGTGCCGGCGATGGATGGCCACCAAACACAGGCCATCCGATTAGTCGCGACCGTGCAAGCGACCGCGACCGAGCAGCCCATTGTGACCACGCGGCCCGCCACCGCGGAAACGCCAGCGCGCAGGCATCCGACACCTACCGGTGTCCCAACCGTGCCAGCTGCGACGGAGCCGCCCAAGCTTCCGGCCGAGGAGCCGCCCTTTGAGGACCGGACTGGGCCGACCAGCCTGCTGGCGTCTTACTACAACGCCATCAGTCGCCGGGAATTCGCCCGGGCGTGGGCCTATTGGGAGAGCCCACCGAGTCCCTCCTACGAGGCCTTGGTCCGGGGCCTCTTCGACGCAGCGTCGGTCCGGCTGGCGGTGTGTCCGCCGATTTGGTTCGAGGGAACTGCCGGCAGCACATATTCTGAGGTCTCAGCGCTGGTGACTTCCATCGGCGCGGATGGCAGGCGGGACCACTTCGTTGGATGTTACGTCGCCCGCCGCTCCAGCGTCGAGGGACCGGACGCCACACCAGTGTGGTCGCTGCACGACGCATCGGTTCGTCCGACGCCAGGTAACTCGTCAGACGCCCTGCAGTTGGCCAGCGTGTGCGACACCACCCCTGCGGTTAGCTATGACGATCGTAGCGGACCGGTCCGGCTCCTGGCCTCCTACTACAATGCGCTGGACCAGCGCGAGTACGCTCGTGCGTGGGCATACTGGGATACGGAGCCGGCGCCCACTTTCGAGGCTTTCGTGCAGGGTTTCGCCGAGACCGCGTCGCTGATGCTGGTTGTTCAACCGCCGACCCGTCTTGAGGGCGCTGCCGGGAGCGTATACGCCGCCGTCCCAGCGCTGGTTATCGCGACACACCGGGACGCTAGCCGCCACAACTTTGTGGGCTGCTTTGTCGCCCGGAGGTCCAACGTCGGCCCTCCGGATGCCGAGCAGGACTGGTCGCTGTTCGACGCCGCGCTCCAACCCGCGCCGAGCAACACGACCGATGTGATGATGCTGTACCAAGTGTGCGTCGAGCCATGAGTCGGTGGACAGTAAAACGGGAGTAAGGTGCCGACTCCGAAGCACGACACCTCCATGGGAGGACTGCCTTGATCAGAAGCGCCAACCCAGCTCACAGACTACCCCATCAGAGAGGGGCTGAGCGTTCGCACTGTCGCGATGCTGATCCCTGGTCGCCGATCCTGGTTGCCTTCTGCGTCGTTGCGACAGCGTGTCAGGCAGCACCTCTCCCCTCCGGTTCTACCCCCACATTGATGGCTACCGCGACACCCACGCATTTCGTCACGCGCACGCCGGCCCCGACGCCTACTTGCCTCGCCACGGCCACCGCGCGGCCCGGCTGGACGGCATTTAGCGACAGCAGGTATGTCACAGACATGGTTTTTGATCACAGAGGGGACCTCTGGGCTGCCACGTTGCAGGGTGTGATCCGCTGGGACCTGGCAAGCGGCACGTCTACCACGTTCTCGGTTGAGGACGGAATGGCAGGCAAGAACGTCGAGTGTGTCGCGGTCGCCCCAGATGGCGGACTATGGTTTGGCCATCGTACTGCCGGTGTCTCCCACTTCAACGCGTCGGAAGCCCTAGGACAGAGCAGCCAGGCTTGGACCACCTATACGACGGCAGACGGGCTGGCCGACAATCGTATCCAGGACATAGCCGTAGGACCCGACGGCGCTCTGTGGTTCGCCACCTTCGGTGGCATGTCGCGCTTCGGCCCCTCCGCAGGCTCGGGGCAGGACGACCAGCCCTGGACCACATACACCACCGAGGACGGCCTGGCAGGCGACAGGGTTCTTGCCGTGACCGGCCACCCGGACGGGTCGTTATGGTTCGGCACCTTTGGGAGCGGTCTATCCCATTTCGAGCCCCGGGCGGGCGCCGGGCAAGGCGGCGGCAGCTGGACCACCTACACCACAGCCGATGGCTTGGCGGACGATCGCGTCAGCGACATCGCCGTGGCTCCTGACGGAACGCTTTGGTTCGCCACATTCGGAGGCGGGCTATCCCACTTCGACCCTAGGTCTGCCCCAGCCCAGGCTGGGGCCGGCTGGATCACCTACACGACACAGGACGGCCTCTCCGAGGATGTTCTCTCGTGCGTCACCGTAGCGCCGGATGGTACTGTCTGGGTCGGGGCAGCCGACAACGGTATCTGCCACTCCGAGAGTTCGGCAAGTTCCGCGCGCGGCCGGCCGAGCTGGAACTGCCACACGGCCGCCGACGGCCTGGTGGACAATGAGACGTGGTCCATCATCGTGGGACCACATGGCACCATCTGGTCTAGCTCGATCAACGGCATCTCACGCTACGCCCCGGAGCCCTCTAGTACTCCTAGCACTGATAGCTCCTTGAACTTACACGGAGAGGGCGGAGGATGAGACGCAGCTTCTTGCTGGCGCTAATCGTGTATGCCGTTCAGGTCCCAATCACCGCCGCACGCGCCACGGGGGTACTGCCTGTCCATCCCATTGTGTTCATGCTGCCTCTGGTAGGAGTCCTGAACGGCCAGGTTGAAGGAAGAAGGCTTGGGGGTTTGGGGCTGACGGTTTGGCAACCCATCCGGTCGATCCTGTTGGCTCTCGCCTTCACCCTGTTGGGCTTCGCGGGCCGCCTGCTGGCCCTGCATATCAGCCGCGTGCCGCTCCGTCTGCCTCCTATCACACCAGCCTCGATCGGCTCCCTTGCTTCGGACCTCGCCATCGACCTGTTCATCATCGCTCTGTGGGAGGAGATCGTCAACCGGGGCTACATCCAGACCCGGCTCCAGTCGGTCTGGGGCTTCTGGGGTGTGATTGCCTCCGCCATTCTCTTTGCGTCCCTCCACCTGCCCGGCGCCGTGCTCGCCTACGCGGGGCGGCCACTGCAGGTGCTCTTCCGCTGCATCCAGACCGGCCTGGCGGGCTTGACATTGGGGTATCTCTACTGGTGGACCGGCAGCGTGGTCCCCACGATTGCTCTGCACGGTCTCCGCAACTTCTCAATGCTCAGCCTTGTCCAGCATCTGAGCGCAGTCCCCGCCACTCGCCTGTTCACGCTCCAGATGCCTTTGCAGCTTCTCTGGCTACTGGGAGAGGCAGGCCTCATGGTCGCCGCTTGCCGGCTCTTCTTGCCTAGAAGGAGGTGCTCGTCGTGAGCAGGGGAGTGAAGCTACTCGCGATCCTCTGCGCCTGCATGGTCGTCTGTGTCGGAATAGCCAGCCTAGCAGTCGGAGCAAGACGATACCTGACGCGGAGGAAGATCGGCTACTGCTTTGACGCCGCCCTCGACCCGAAGACCGACCGCCTGTATGTGGCGGGAGGGGCTGCCGGCCTACACGTCCTCAGTGATTCACGAGGGAGGCTGCTGTACCGCTCCACACATCCTGGCGCGGGATACTGCCGCAATCTCAGGCTGTCCGACGGAAGAGCCTACACCGCGGACACAGAACGGGGCCTTGTCGTGCTGGACGTCACGGGCTCCTCTCCGCTCATCACCTGGCAACAGGGCGATGTTATGGGCATGGGGATCGACCTTGAAGGGGACCGTGCATATCTGGCCTCCGGGGAGGACGGCCTCTACATCTTTGACGTCGCCCGCCCCGATCGACCCGCGTTCCTTTCCCAAACAGAGACTGCGGGCTCAGCCTGGGACGTCTGGGTGGACAACGGCTATGCCTATGTGGCCGACGTGGACCAAGGACTCACTGTCATCGACGTCGCGGCCCCCACGGCCCCTGCCCTAGTTGGGTTCGTGACGTGGGATGACGAAAGTCCCCTGGCGGAGATCGTGCGCGGCGAGGGTGACGCCGTCTTCATCGCAGCGGCACGTCACGGTCTGGTAGCCGTTGACATCGCCGATGGGGACGACCCGGTCCTCGCATCCATCTACCGGCTCGCGACTGACAGCTGGGCGGAGGGGCTAGCCGTAAAGGAAAGCATCGTCTACCTTGCAGTCGGCAACAAGCGTGACAGCCGGGAGAACGGGCTGCACATCCTCGACGCCAGCGATCCGTACCGCATCTCTCCCATCGCCAAGCTCGCCTTTCCCGGCTGGGTGGAAGGGGTCTACGTGACGGCCGACGTGGCCTACATCGCCAACACCTGGTCAGGCATCCGCTCCGTCGATATCCGGCGTCCGGCAGATGCGCGCTTGGTCGACAGCTTCGGGCTGGGGGACTGGGTGGCGCAGCGCTTGCGATCCACCTTCGACCTACGATGGCCGTATGGCGGATGAGGGCGGCACCCGGCCCGGGTGGCTTGAGCACCGTGGCGGCCAGAAGTGTGGCATAGACAGGTGGCAACGGAATCCAACTCACACGCACACGGCGCGTGGGAACGCGTTCTCCGTTCCAGGCTCGCGCGGGGGATCTGCCATATCCACCTGGGTTTCTCCCTGGCCAGGAGTTGGGCGTTGGATGTGCAGATTCCCCACGGCGCGTGCATCCATCTTTTCGACGTCCTGCTGTGGCGCAGGACGGGCAAGGACGAGCCGTTTGAGGAATGGGTGGAGAAGCGGCAACTTCTGCTCTCGTAGAACGGCCCCGCCGTCATCTGGACCGGCGGTCCGTTGGCGAACGTGCCCCGACGACTATGCCCTTTCTAGTCACACCAGAACAGACACTTCGCGCTGCACGGCTGGCCGGGGTTCGGCCCGAGGACCTGGACCTCGCCGGGATCGCTGTGGTGACCTTCTCGAAGTGCGTGGTCGACCGGCTGCATGAGCTAGCCACGCTCCGGGACACTATGTGGATCTCAGCGCACCACCACCCTTACGCGGCGGCGCGTGTCGTGAGGCGGGGCGAGTACCGGGGTGTGGGCGTAACGGTCATCGTTCCCCCTATGGGCGCATCGCCGCTCGCCTGCATCCTTGAGGACTTGGTCGCCTCTGGTGCGCAGGTCGTGTTCCTGGTTTGCGCCGCCTGGTCCCTCGGGCCGCCCGTCGAGTTCGGTGACCTGATCGTCCCGGCAGTTTCGGTGGGCCTCGACGGCACATCGATTCACTACGGCAACCAAAGCGGTCGGGTCCAAGTGCAACCCGAGGTTCTGGAGGCCCTAGTTGGGGCAGGTCAGACCCAAGACGCCCAAGTCCGCGTTGGAGGAAACAGTACGTGCGAAGCGCTGTACCGCATTACGCCGGGCATGGTCAACGCGTTCCGGCGTCAGGGTTGTATCTGCATGGACAACGGCGAGGCCAGCACACTGTTCGCCGCAGCGCGTACACTAGGCGTACCGGGCGGCGTCTTGTTCCAGCCATACATCGACCTGGCTCGCGGATGGGATCCCAGCCAGATGGATGGGGCACGGTACAGCAATGCGTGCCTCATCCAGGCTGACGTGGCGCTCGACGCGGGCGCCGCGCTACTCCGCACCCCTAGATAGCGGACCACGAGCGGACTTGGCGTGCAAAGGGCTCTCCAGGTATGATACCGTCGCTGCAGGGAAGCCTTGTTCCGGGGGAGAAGGCGGCCCGACAACCCATGTCACTATTGAATCGCGCAAAGCAAATGACCACCACATACCCCGCCCAGTACTGGCTGCTGATCGGGGGGATGCTGATCAGCGTGGCGGGGGGCAGCATGGTCTGGCCCTTCATGACCATCTACATGCGCCAGCAGCTCGACGTCCCCCTGACCAGCATCACATTGCTGTTGACGCTGAACTCCGCCGCTGGTCTGGCCTCCCTCAGCGCCGTCGGCCCCCTGATCGACCGCTTCGGTCGAAAGAGGGCAATGGTTTTCGGCCTCGTCATCGGGAGCGCCGCGCTACTGGCCATGGGCCATGCCGGTACACTCGCTGCGTGGGCCGTTCTACAGGCCGTCAGAGGCGCCACCGGCCCGCTGTTCCGCGTCGGCACGAACACCATGGTGGCCGACCTGCTCG
>JASFVG010000224.1:0-7754 GCA_050049955.1 Anaerolineae bacterium
CGCTCCCGCCGGAACAGTGATCCGGCGGCGCTGCGGAGCAGCGCAGCGGTAGCCTCGGTGCGCGACGTTGGGAGCGCGCGATCTCGCACCAGTGGCAGGCAAATGCCGCCTCCGGCGGCCCGCGGATGACGCATCGGCGGGGAGCAGGGCAGGCGGGGCACCGCGAGAGGGTGTCGCCTCCGGCGGCCCGCGGATGACGCATCGGCGGGGAGCAGGGCCGGCGGGGGCACCGCGAGAGGGTGTCGCCTCCGGCGGCCGCCCCCAGAACCTGGCTCCCGCCGGATCAGTGATCCGGCGGCGCTGCGGAGCAGCGCAACGGTAGCCTCGGTGCGCGACGTTGGGAGCGCGGGATCTTGCACCAGCGGCAGGCAAGTGCCGCCTCCGGCGGCCGGCCGCAAAACCTCGCTCCCGCCGGATCAGTGATCCGGCGCTGGCCGCAGGCCAGAGTCAAAGCCGCAGTGTACGATTCGAAGGATCTGTGAAATCTTCGGCTAGCAGCCGCCGGCAGAGTGGAGAGATCGCCTGCACGCTTTGCGCATCACCTCGACCGGTGCTTGCAGGCCAGTCCAGAGCTCGAAGGACAGTGCACCTTGGAGGACCAGCATACCCAGACCGTCTATGGCCTGGGCGCCGGATCGACGGGCCTGCCGCACGAGCTTGGTCTCCCGGGGGCTATACACGAGATCGAAGACCGTGAGCCCGGGCGGTATCGGCTCGCCCTCGGGCCAGATGGAGGCGTCGACGTCGGGCCACATCCCCACTGAGGTCGTGTTCACGAGCAAGTCCGCCGCACGGGCGGTTGCCGTCAGGGCGTCCGAATCAAGCGGCAGCGCTTCCAGCGTCGGTGGTTCAGGGGCCGCACCGGCCTTTGACACGCCTCCCAGATCTGAGATCAGAGCGGCAGCGCGCTCGGTCGTCCGGTTGAGCACCACGATCCTGCCGACCCCCGCCTCCATCAACCCATAGACCACGCCCCGCGCCCCGCCGCCAGCCCCCACGACGACCACCGACCGTCCCTCGGGTTCGAAGCCGCTCTCCTGGAGCGCGCCGATGAACCCAGCAAGATCCGTGTTGTGCCCGGTCAGCCTCGCCCTGTTGTCCGCGTCCCTTCCGATCACGACCGTGTTGACCGCGCCGAGGCCACCAGCTTCCGGAGCAACGGCGTCGAGCTCGGGCAGCACCGCCGACTTGTGCGGCACGGTCACGTTCGCGCCTTTGAATCCCAGCGCCACCAGCCCCCGCAGGGCGGTCGCGACCTGACCCGGCGCCACCGGGAGCGGCACGTACCGCCAGTTCAGTCCCAGCGACTCGAAGGCGGCGTTGTGCATCGCCGGAGACAGGCTATGCTCCACCGGCCAGCCGATCAACCCCACCAACTGCGTGCGGCCGTCAATCAGTCCGAACATCACTCGTCAACCGCCATCACCCGGACCGCTGCCCCCAACGTCCCCATCACCCTGTCGAAACCCGGGAATGAGTCCGCGATGCAGTTGGCGTTCTGGACCACCGTCTGCCCGTGCGCAACCAATCCGGCGACTGCCAGGGCCATCGCAATGCGGTGGTCACCGTGGCTATCAACGACCGCGCCCCGCAATGGCGTCGGGCCAGCCACCGCAAAGCCGTCCGGTTGCGGGACGATGCGTCCCCCCATCTTTCCGAGCTCTGACGCGATGCAAGCGATGCGATCCGTCTCCTTAACGCGCAGCTCGGCGGCGTCCCGCACCGTGGTTACGCCCTCTGCCTGGGTGGCCGCCACTGCCAGCAGCGGGAACTCGTCGATCATCCTGACCACCGTGTGACCTCCTACCTGGGCGCCCCGCAAACGCGACGAACGCGCCCGGACGTGCGCCACGGGCTCGCTGCCCTGGGAACCCGCCGTCTCCCCGATGATGTCCGCGCCCATGGCCCGCAGCACATCCAGCAGACCTGTCCGCGTGGGGTTGACCCCGACCGCTTCTACCGTGACCGACGCGCCGGGAACGAGGAGGCCCGCGACCAGCGGAAACGCGGCGGACGACATATCCCCGGGGACGGTCAGAATCAAAGGAGCCAGAGGGGCAGCTGGGGGCGTCAGGGTCAGCGTGAGGCCGTCCATGTCGATGTCGGCGCCCATCGCCGCCAGCATCAGCTCTGTGTGGTCGCGGGCCGGTCCCGGCTGGTGAACGACGGTCGGGCCATCGGCGTACAGGCCGGCCAGCAGAATCGCGCTCTTGACCTGGGCGCTGGCGACAGGAAGAGTGTGCTCCCAGCCGCGCAGCGCAGCGCCCCGGATCGTGAGGGGCCCGTGACCGTCGACCGTCTCGACATGGGCGCCCATTCTCCGCAGAGGGCGGGCGATGCGGCCCATCGGACGGCGGAGCAGCTGCGGGTGGCCCGTAAGCGTCACCTCCTGGCCGTCGAAGGCCCGTCCCGCCACGGTTCCGGCCAACAGACGCATGGTTGTCCCGGAGCGTCCGCAGTCCAGCGGCCCGACAGGCGCAATGAGGCCCCGGAGCCCTCTACCGTATACGCTGACCCTGGTCGCGGCTTCGACCTCCACGCGAATACCAAGGGCCCGAACGCAGTCGAGGGTTGCCAGGCAGTCGGACGAGGGTAGGAAGCCTCGGATCGCGCTCCGGCCGTCGGCCAGGCAGCCAAGGAGGAGGGCCCGGTGGGAGATCGACTTGTCTCCCGGTACCCGCACGCGGCCGCGCAGTGATTCGGCGGGGCCGACGCTCAGGTCGGCCATGGCCTGCGCGCACAGCAGATCAGCTGATCTGTGCTCCCGGAAGACGCACTTACAGACCTACCCACGATCACGGGTTCACCACCTATAGTCCGGCCAGGGCCTGATCGAGGTCGGCGATGATGTCGCCAACGTCCTCGATGCCCACGGCATATCGCACCAGGTTGTCTTCCACACCCAGCTTGCGCCGCTCCGCCGGATCCGACGAGGCGAAGAGCGCCTGCTGCCGGATGATGCTCTCCGTACCTCCCAGGGTCGAGCCGATGTAGGGCAGCTGCAGCCGGTCCACGAACCGTCCCGTCCTCTCAAGATCGCCGTCGATGTCGAAGCTGACGACGCCCCCAAAGCCGTCCATCTGCCGCCGCGCGATAAGGTGATCGGGGTGGCTCGGCAACCCGGGGTAGTAGACGCGCCGCACCCCCGGATGCCCCTCCAGGTACTCGGCCACGCGCTGGGCGCTCTCATTCTGCCGGTGCACCCGCAGATCGAGGGTCTTCAGGCCGCGCAGCAGAAGGTACGCATCGTGCGGGCTACCTACGCCCCCCAGCACACCCCGCGCCTCCTCGATCGCGCGCATACGCTTACCACCGCCGACGACGGCGCCCGCCAGCAGGTCGTTGTGCCCTCCAAAGTACTTGGTCGCACTGTGGACCACAAGGTCGAGCCCGTACTCCAGCGGTCGCTGGTTGATGGGCGTGGCGAAGGTGCTGTCGATGATGGTGGTCAGATCGTGCGATCGGGCTATCGTCACCAGACTAGCCAGGTCCATGACGCGCAGATAGGGATTGGTAGGCGTCTCAGACATGATGACCCGCGTGCTCGGCCGCAGGGCATCCCGCAGTGCCTCGCCGTCGTCAATGGGGACAAAGGTCGCTTCTATCCCCCACCGAGGGAGGAAATCGCGGACGAACGCCTGGGTGCGGCCATAGCATCCATCGGTGACCACCATATGATCCCCGGCGGAGAGGAGCGTCAACAGCGTGGTTGTGACGGCGTTCATCCCGCTGGCGAAGAGCAGTGCCCGCTCGCCCCCCTCGAGCGCCGCGATCTTGGCCTCCACTGCGCTCTGGGTGGGGTTCCCGTAACGCCCGTACTCCTCGCGGCCTGTTGGCTCGCCCCCATCCTTGGCCGCCACGTAGCGCAGCACCTCGGCAGTATCCTCAAAGGTGTAGGTCGAAGTCTGGACGATCGGGGTGGTGAGCGAACGATACGGCTTCTGCCTTTCCTCGCCAGCGTGTACTGTCAAGGTTGACGTGCGCTCTGTCATGCGACCTCCTCTTTACCTGCCATCGGATCTGCCTGTCAAGAGAGGGAGCGCCTGTCCGGGGCAACAAAAGAGCCTCTTCAGCGGGGCAGATCCAAAGAGGCTAACCGCACGCTCATCTTCCAGATCCCGCTGGGGGTCTGCCGGACTTGGCACCTTTCCTTTTCCAGAGCCAGCGCTCAAGGATGGTTGCCGAGGCTTCACAGGGCCGGTCCCTCCGCCTCTCTTGATAAGGGTGAACTTATCGCGTGGTATTCAGTTGTGCTGGGCAGGATCATAGCATGCCTGGCGAGGTTGTCAATTTGGCCCCCATCATCGGGTTGGTCCCGCTTCGCCGCACTCACGGATACATCTCCAACCGCGTCTGACGGACCTTGTCTAGGGCCGCGCGCATCTCCGCCTCATCCCCTCTCTCGACGATTCCCGCGAGCTCGCCGATTTGGTCTTGAAGCACATCCAGTGCCTTCGAGACCTCCTCCCGATTTGTCAACAAGATGTCGGTCATCATCGTCACGTCGCTGCCGGCGACGCGCGTCGTGGATCTGAAACCCCCCGCGACGATCTTCCAGGCCGCAGGGTCCGCCGAGGTGGTGGCGTCCGCCGTGGCCACCAGGGCGCAGGCCATGAGATACGGCAGGTGGCTCATCGTACCCGCCAAGAAGTCCTGTCGCTCGGCGCTCAGGACCAGGGGCTGCGCGCCGATGGCCTTGGCGATCTCGCACCCCAGCGATAGCGCCTGCTCCGAGGTGCGCGGCAGGGGCGTGAGGATGAAGGTCGTCCCGTCAAACAGGGCCGGGTCGGCGGCCGCAATACCCGACCTCTCTTTGCCACACATCGGGTGACCGCCAAGTGGCTGAACGTGCTCGGGGAGGCTCGCCATCGCCTCCACGATGCGGGCCTTGGTGCTGCCCAGGTCCATAAGCAGACACCCCGGCGGCAGCAGGCGGCCTATCCTGGGGAGCTGCGTCAGGATCACGCGTACCGGCGTGGCCAGGATCACCACATCCGCTGTGCCAATGCCGTCCGACAGATCGGTGGTGCCGCGGTCGATCAGGCCCAGTTCGCGTGCCGTCTCAAGGGTCTCCTTCCGCCGCGCCACACCCACCAGACCGCCGCACCGGTCTCGCAGGGCGCCTGCCAGCGAGCCTCCCATCAGGCCGAGGCCAACGACGGCCACTTGTGCCTCGTGCAAAGGTCTCATCGTCTGGTTCCTTACGGGGCACCGGTTTCCCGCCCCTCCTAGAGGGTCCGCCCCACGGCCTCGGCGATCGGTGCCAGGTGTGCCATCAGCGCCCGAAACCGCTCCGGTATGAGGGACTGGGCCCCGTCCGACATGGCCTGTTCGGGGTGTGGATGGACCTCAACCATCAGGCCGTCGGCCCCGGCCGCTACCGCGGCCCGGCTGACGGGTTCCACCAGCTCCCACTTGCCGGTGCCGTGGCTCGGGTCGGCAATCACTGGCAGGTGGCTCAGTTGCTTGAGCAGCGGCACCGCGCTGATGTCGAGGGTGTTGCGGGTGTACGATTCAAAGGTGCGGATGCCCCGCTCGCACAGGATCACCCGGTTGTTCCCGTGGGAGAGGACGTATTCTGCCGACATGAGCAACTCCTCCATCGTCGACATCATCCCCCGCTTCAACAGCACTGGCTTCTGGGCCTCGCCCACGGCGTGCAGCAGGGCGTAGTTCTGCATGCTCCGCGCGCCGATCTGCAGGATGTCCGCGTAGGCCGATATCAGCGGCACCAGGTCTGGTTCCATCACCTCGGTGACCACCAACAGGCCGGTCGCCTCGCGCGCCTCCGCCAGCAGCCTGAGCCCCTCCTCACCCAGACCCTGGAAGCTGTACGGCGAGGTGCGGGGCTTGTACGCCCCGCCGCGCAGCACCTTCGCTCCGGCGGCCTTCACGACCTTAGCCGTCTCCAGCAGCTGCTCGCGGCTCTCGACCGAGCAGGGGCCGGCAATGACCACCAGTTGCTGGCCCCCGATGCTGATGCCGTTCAACTGGATCAGGGTGTCCTTCGGATGGAATTCCCGGCTGGCCAGCTTGAAGGGCCGGAGGATCGGTACGATCCGTTCGACGCCCGACATCCGCTCCAGAGGCGCCCGGTCGAGTGGTCGTCCGTTGCCGATCACGCCGATGATGGTCCGTTCCTCTCCCTCCGAGATGTGCGCCTGGCACCCCCATTGCTCGATGCGGGCGGTGACGTTCGTGACCTGCGCCTGCGTGGCGCCCAGCTTCATAATGACTATCATATCGGATCCTCTCCTCAGCCGGTTCTCACTCTCGAACCGACATCACATGGGCGGGAAATGTAGGTCGGGTTTGCTACCCGACTCAGCGACACAGCTGCCATTCTGGCTGACGAAGTAGGTCGGGTAGGCTACTCGACCCTCGGGGACCAGACACCGAAGACGTCCGTCACATCCGCGGAGAATGTAGGTCGGGCTTGCCAGCCGACTTGCGCGGACTACTCTGCGTAATGACATTGTTGTCCGCGATCGGCGTCGTCGCCGCCGGATACGAGCCCAACAGCTTCACAAAAGTCGAGCGCCGCAGCAGCCCCATGATCGCCGCCTCGCACGGAGGATCCTGACAGTGGCCCTCGAAGTCCAGGTAGAACACGTACTGCCACGGCCGGTTCAGCCGCGGTCGCGACTCGATCTTCGTCAGATTAATGCGCCGCTTCGCGAACTCGCCCATGCAGTCGTACAGCGCCCCTGGCTGGTGCGGCGTCGTGAAGATGAGCGATGTCTTGCTCCGTGGCGACCGGGGTGGGCTCTGCGTGGCGAGCACGAAGAACCTTGTGTAGTTGAACGCGTAGTCCTCGATATCCTGGTCGAGGACCTCCAGGTTGTACAACTCGGCCGCCAGCGAGCTCGCCACCACGGCCACGCCCGCCTCCGGCTCCGCGGCTAGGTCGCGGGCTGCCCCGGCCGTGTCGAACGCCGGCTCCGGCCGGATACCGTGACGTTCCAGATACCGCTGGCACTGAGCAAGCGCCTGGGGGTGCGAGCGCACCCGCTCCACCTCGTCGAGCGACGTCCTAGGGACCGCCATCAACAGGTGGTGCACCCGGAGCACGACCTCGGCGTGGATGCGCAGGTCACGCTCCATCAGGAGCTCGTACGAGCGCGTCACCGACCCCGCCACCGCGTTCTCCACGGGCAGCATCCCGTAGTCTGCGTCCCCGGTTTCAACGGCAAGGAAGATGTCGTCCAGGGTCTTGCACGCGACGTGGTCCACCTCTGGCCCGAAGAACTGCCGGATCGCTTGCTCCGAGTAGGCGCCGGCAATACCTTGAAACGCGACTGTCTTACTCATACCGTCTCCTTTTCCGATGGGGTCTCCTTTGTGTTGGCACTGGCCAGGTCCGGGCGCAGCGCCCGGGTCGCCCCCAGGTAGACGTGCCGTATCTCCCTAGGTGCTTGGTCTGTGTTCCAGAGGATCAGCACCCGGACACACCGGGCCAGGCTACCCTCGACCGCCATCTCCTGCATGCAAAGCAGTGGGGTATTCACCCAGCCCATCTCCCGGGCGGCGCGGGCGGGGTAGGCCGCGTCCAGGTCATGGGTTGCGGTCAAGATCACGCTCGCCACGTCGTCCACGTCGAGCCCATTGGCAGCCACCATCCTCTCAAGAAGGTCTCTTGTTGCCCGTATGATGGATTCGGCCTCGTTTGCCTCGGCGCAGACGGCGCCTCGAATCCCACGACATGCCATATCTGCCTCCAACACAAAAAAGGGCGCGGAGCAGTCTGCTCCACG
>JASFVG010000225.1:0-7689 GCA_050049955.1 Anaerolineae bacterium
GGAGGCAACCAACTGCCCAGCCCAGCTTCGCCGGGCCCCCAGCAAAGCTGAGCTGCGGAGCTGCGCTCTGCCATGTGCTACGAGGGACTTAGGGCGGGTTTGCTCCCCGCGACAGACCTCCGAGATTTCGGACGAAGCACCTCGCTGCCCGACCTGCCGTTGATTGCGCCAGCACCATCCGGAGGATGCACCGATCGAAACCCCGGAATGCTCGCGGCACGACCGCGACGCAAAGGCGCAGAGCCGGAGAGTCTCCACCCCTCTCTGCGCCTTGGTTCCCTCGCGTCTCTGAATTGTTGGAGGCCTAGGCTGGACGTCTCCGTGCCAGAACGAGGGCCACTGTCGCCAGCGTACCCGCCGCCGCCAACGCCATTAACCGCAACCAGGGGGCGAGCAATCCGACGCGATCCACTGGCGCCGCCTCGCCGCCCACCGGGTTATACCGCACCACGAACCCCGGATGGTTCGGATCATCCACCACATCGATCGCCGCGTCGTACAGGTCATTCTGGTTGACATCGAAAACCAGGTCGTAGTCCCCATACGTCAGCTCGGGAACCCACACCACCGCGGGACCCAGGTTTCCATCCCCGTCCGTGTTCACCGTCTCCCACCCACCACTTTCATCCGTGCCAATTGGCTCCCCGTCTGTCCAGGCCCGGTCCCCGACGATGTGCACGCGTACGTCGCTGTTCGTCGGGAAACCACTCCCCGTGGCGTACACCGTCTCTTCAGTGAAGTAGTGATCCCGGCCAACCCCTTCTGAGTCCGTTGACTCGCCCGTTCGCTCTGCGACCAGGGTGTTGGTGAACGTGCACGTGACCGTGTCGGCTTCCTCCAAAGTGATCGTCGCCGTCGGCGGCGAGCTTGTATCGATGCCGCTCGTGCCCAGATCGGAGGCACAGCTCAGCCCCGTGAGCTCCCAGCCAGTGGGGAGCACCTCCGTCACCGAGTAGTCGCCCGGATCCAGTCCTTGATCGTTGGGTGCGTCCGAGTCCGTCAAACTGAACCCGGCGTATCCCGCGCCAGTCGTAGTGAAGGCGAAGACCTGCGGATCACCGCTGGGGACCGTCACCTTGTCCATGATGATGTGCTGCCTCGAGCACGGGATCGCCCCGGTGCACTGTGCGCCGTCAGAAAGGCTTAGCTCGAAGTTCCCTGTCGCGCCGCCATAGCCGTGCACCAGGATGTAGTAGGACGCGCCCGCCTGCGAGCACCATGTGAAGGTCGAGCCGCCAGCAAAGCAGGCGGGCGCGTCGTCGTTGCCGCCGATACAAACTGGGTCGGCGCAGTCGGGGCAGTAGACGCTGATCTTCGAGTCGTAGTTCGCAGTACCCGTATAGCACGTGTCTGCTGTGATTTCGTTCCCCGTGCCGTATGTCCTGTACCAAACACCAGGAGTGGTGATGAGTGGTCCGCAGTCCGGGAACTCACTGTCCGTCGTCGCGGTCAGCGTCGAACCTGGCGTGAGAGAGGGCACGTCCACCGTGATCGCATCCTCGCACTCGTCGTTCTCGGGTACGGGAGGTGGGGCGCAGGCGACGGGGTTCGTGCACGTGCCGCCGTCGCTCACGCTGAGCTCGAAGTTGCCGGTCCTGCTACTGAAGCCGTGGACCAGGATGTAGTAGGTCTCGCCTGTCTCCGAGCACCATGTTATGGTCGAGCCGCCAGCAAAGCAGTCAGGCGCGTCGTCGTTGCCGCCGGCACAGAATGGGTCGGCGCAGTCGGGGCAGTAGACGCTGATCTTCGAGTCGTAGTCTGCGGTACCCGTATAGCACGTGTCTGCCGTGATCTCGTTCCCCGTGCCGACCACCGTGTACCATACGCCAGGCGCGGTGATGCTCGTGTCGCAGTATGGAAACTCGCTGTCCGTCGTCGCGGTCAGTGTGGACCCGGCCGTCAGCGAGGGCACCGCCACAGCGATCGCATTCTCGCACAGGTCATTCTCCGGCACCTCATTGGCGACAACCGATGCCGCCATCCACACCGCCGACAGGAACACGACGATGCCTATCACGGTCGCTGCAGTTCTCGCCTTCATAGTGTCCCTCCGCTAATCCTCGAAAGTATCTCGCGGCACCCTGTGAGAAGGGTGGGCAGGTGGCTCTGGTGCAGTCAGAGTTGGAAAGGTGTAGTCCTGCCAGTATACAACAGATCACCAGGTTGCACAACCGCCGGGACCTGCAACCATTGTCCCAGCCGGGAGACTGGAATGCCGTCATCTCGACCGTAGCAGCGGAATCTCGTCTCGCCCGGCCAATTCCCCCAGACCCACCACCGACAGCACCATCAACGCCACCGGGACCAGGTCGGCCCTGACGACCAGGTGGACGATCCCGCCCCCGTGGCCTATCTGCGGAGCCACTTCACCCAGGCGCCGCCGGGCACCCCCGTGGCATCACGCAACTGCCACACCGACTGTCAATTCCCGTGATCCACCTCCACGGTCCAATACGCCTTGGGTTGGCGGATTAGCCAACTAGGCGCAAACCACCAGGCCACCGCCCTCGGGATGGCCTCAGCGGGGCCGACGGGAGTCGTGCAAGTGGGTGGCCTGCCGTATGCTAGCCTCGGGCCGTCGCCCTCAGATTGCCTATCTGTCTGCAAGTCTCGGTGGGGTGTCGCCCGCGAGGGGGAATCCGAGAGATGCCGCCTGTCGGTGGAAGCGTGGCTTGAACCTCGGACTCGACGGAGTGGAGTCGGAAGGAAGGCCCGCGTGGGAGCGCAAGTTGGCACGATAAGGCGAAGCCCACAAGTCCCTTGGAGGGCCGCGAAGTCAGATCCCGCGCGTGCTGCAACAGGGAGGCGCGACCTCTTCTGCAAGATCTACGTGTCCGACCGGAGCCGGGTGCGCGACACCGGGGGAAGGGTGCGGACAACAGAGCATGGGCAGTTACGGTAGCAGAAGCTGTTGAAGGGCCGCGTCGTCAGTGGCAGGGAACAGATGGGGAACTCGACGGCTATGGAGCACGGGCAATGCACCTGGACTCAGCCCAGACCTATCGAAGAGGAGGGTAGGGTGCGCCGCGACGAGGGTGGCACCCATGAACAGACAAATGGGGTCTCGCGGCCTCAGTGGTCCGGGTCTTCGCTATTGCTTGCCCGGCTGGTCAACCACCGGCGGACCGACCTGGCGAATCGCTCCAAATCCTGCAGACGATGCAAAGCGTCGTACACTTCACCCCAATCGACAGCCACATACCCGTGCGCTAGGACATTGCGGAAGCCAGCCACGGGAGCCAGTTGCCGAGCGAAGTCGGCCTGCAGGACACCCAACTCGCCCATGAGTAGAACGGCATCGTCGTAGTCGACTGGCTTCCGAGCGCCTTCTATGGAGATGACGCGACGGTTGACGTCGATGCAGTACTAGGCCGAGACCTCAAGGTCGCGCTCTACAATGTCGCGCAAGTAATGGTCTTTGTAGAAGTCAATCCGTGGCCTGTCTCTGAGCGGCTTCAACCTGGCCAAGCGTTCGCTCAGTTCGTCCAAGTGGCGCTCGATACCGGCGAACTCGGCGGTCATAGTCATCTCCTTGCAGGAGTTCGCGACGCTGCCTGCGCAGCACGGGCAGGAGATCGCCGTAGCGACTCAAGACAGTGGCTTCGTACTCCACCCGCGTCGCCACATCCTGTTCGCATAGCACTTTGCCGTGAGCAACGACGGCATAGGCCAGCTCGATCGCAGCGCGATTCAGGAGCACCACGTCGATTCGGTCCGTTTGGAGGACGCGGGCCAACTCGTGGACCAAGCGAGCCCTCAGGCGAGGTCCATCGGCGGCCCTGTCAACCAGGACAGCGAAGTCGAAGCCGCCCATGGGGCCGAGGTTGTTCTCGACTCGGGAGCCAGAGAGACAAACCATGCGCACACCCTCGAGCCTCGGCAAGATGGTGGACAGTTCGTCCTTCAGACCTTCTGGTTCCATTGGGTTCCAGTGTACCATAGCCTGGGGGGTCCGCAACAACCCAGGCGCCTGAGGCGACCGCGACTCCGTCGAGCAGGAAGGGCCTCAGATAGCGAATATGACCGTTGAGATGGGGCATCTGCTCCTGGGGATGGGCGAAAGGAGCTGAGCACTGAGGACTGAGTGTTTCTGGACGTTTCTGTAGTAGTAGATGTAGCCAGCGGCCCGTCAAGAGGATCTTGCTGGGAATGAATGGACAGCGGCTTGAGCTAATGTAACTCACGGTCGTCGGTGAGATGCAAGCTTCCCAGACAGGTGTTCTCTTCGGAGTGGCCCTTGCGGCTTTGAATGAGGCGACAGCCGAAGCCGGAGAGCAGTCTGCGCCGCTCCTCGCCATGGTCCACGGCGAAGACGGTATCGACAGTGACGCCGTTGGACCGGAGTTAGGAATTCACACACTGTTAGGACCACACGCCGTTGGCCCAGGACCGTTCCCCGGAGCAGACAATCAACCTGAAGCGCGAATTGAGGTCGGTCGCGGCCCACTGGTAGTTGGGCATGTCACAGCGGTCAGGACACAGCGATCCTGTCGCTCTCGGCTGATGGACTGCTCGCGCGGCAACGGCGACGTCCTGGCAGGACAGGGCCTTGAGATGCGCGAGCCAGGGCTTTCGGGTTCAATATCCACGCTGCTCTTCGGGAGGCTACCGAAGCTCCGCCATTGTCCCGGAGCGCAGCTAGCGGGTTGAGGGGAAGCCACTCGGGGGACTGAGACGCCTATGCCAGCGGGATCTGTCGCCATTCGCGAGCACCACTTGCGGATCCACGCTGCATACCCGGGGGTGCTCAAGAGGCGCCGAATCTGAGATCCTCTGCGCACTAGGGATATGCCGGGGAGACAGCAAGGACCCTGCGGAATCTGCCCTTGGGAAGCCGGGAAAGCTAGAGGAACTGCCTAGGCTTCATCCGACGAGGAATGCGGCGTCGTGCCCGAAGCGCGAGTCGCTACCGGGCCGGGTTTCCGGGCACGGTTTCTCCGCCCGAGGCAGGTCGCGAGTATCCGGACAGAAGAACCCCAATCTGCGCTCTTCTGGTGGCCCCCGAAACCCTGCGGCGACCGACGAGGAGGCAGCCGCCGTGGGCTCCACCGCCAGAGTCAAGGATCCTTCTCTACGGTGCCCATTGCCTGAGGTAGGTGCATGAGCCAACCAAGCAGAGAACCGAAAAGGCCATCCCATGGTATGGCCTCAGCGGGGCCGACGTGAGTTGGCCGCGCGGGCTACAGCAGGGTATCCTACATCCTAGTGGACAATCATCCGAGCGGGGCCTCCACCCGCTCGCGCGCTAGCTGCCGCGTGCCTGCCGATGCCCTCGCAGCCTACCCTTCCGACTGCGCGTTGATCGCCGTTTCACGGACGCTCGCACCGAGGGCCGGCTATGAACGGCATGTTGTCGCCTATCAATCTGACAGGTATAATGCTGCCTTCTTGATCACCATACCGGAATGCCTGTCTGCCCGACTTTCTGGACCGTTCACGTTCCAGCACAGTGACACTGACGATGTCGTGCCCGTAGGTTGGTGTGATACCCTCGCTGAGGAGTTAGAAGTCGTCAGCAACCGACCCCGGGCATTGCACGTCTATCCGCGTGGTAACCGCAACATCAGGACCATTCTTGGTTTCGCTATGCAGTGTACCGTGGTGTTCTTCGACAGATACGTGAAAGGCAATGGGGAGTAGACGCTTGCTCTGCAAACAGGTCATGGGCACATCCTCGAAACCCGTCGCTCGATGTAGCCAGCTGATACTGGTGGCACTCGGCGCTCTGGTCGTGGCTGCGTGTGTGCCGTCGCCAGTTGTGCGGCCCGCACCGACGGCAGTGCCTCGCCTACTGCCAGATGCGACATCCACTCTCTGTCCGACCGCGACTTGTACGCCGCTGCCGCCCCCGACGTCGACGCCGCTGCCGCCCCCGACGTCGACGCCGCTGCCACCCACGACGTCGACCCCGCTGCCAACATGGACTCCGGTGCCGCCGACGCAACCGGGGACTGTTGTTGAGGGCTCGGTTGCCAAGCAGGAGTCGCTGTCCCTCGATAAGGTGGACAGCGTTCTGGCCGGTTACTTGCCGGCCAACACGTGCCCCACCTCGCGGTATCCGGTTGATGTGTACCGCATCCAGTTCCGGACCCGCGATCACGTGGGCAAAGAGGTTGTGGTCCAGGCTGATCTGCGTTTTCCCAAGGTAGAGACCAACACAGAGTTCCCGCTCTTCGTCTACGGCTCGGGTACGACCGGCATCGCCAACGAGTGCGCGACGCTGAAGGAATACCCGGCCGGTCGGAGGTGGGGCAATTACCGGGGCCACCTATCAGCCTACGCAACACAGGGATACATCACGGCGATCGCCAACTGGCAAGGCTTTGACGTTCCGAATCGGACGCACCCCTACTTCGTCGCCGAACTGGAAGGCTATGTGATGCTCGACCTCACCCGAGCGATCTACGACTTCTTCTCTGATCCGCCGTCAGAGGACGTCCTAGCTCGGCCGGCGGACGCAGTCTTCTTCGGAGGATACTCGCAGGGCGGCCACGGCGCTTTTGCGGGCGACGCGATGGCTCCCCACTACGCGCCGGAAGTGAATGTCGTGGGCGTCGTCGGTCACGCCATCGCGCCCGATGTAGAAGGGTTGATGAGCGACAGCCCTCTCTACGCACCGTATATCGTGTATGCCTATCGAGCCTACTACGGCGAACAGATCATCAATCCTCAAGATCTCTTCCAGGAGCACTGGATGGCGACCTTTGAGCGGGACGTAACCATGTGCATTGACGATGCCCTAGGTTACTACCCCAATACCCACGAGTCAACGTACACGCCACGGTTTCGAGAAGCGCTGCAGAACGACAGGTTGGCGGTGGAGTTTCCTGAGTTCAAGGCAGTGCTGGACCTCAACTACATTGGGCGCGAGGTGAACCCATCGACGCCTGCGATCGTTCTGCACGGTGATGCCGATCCGATCGTGCGATTGCGCACGGTGGAACCCTTTGTCCGCCGGCTGTGCGAGAAGGACAAGAGCGTGACCTATCGAGTATACCCGGGTGTAAATCACTTCACGATACGCCAATACAGCCACCTGGACAGCCTTGCTTGGATGGCGGACAGATTGGCCGGCAACGCGCCGGCATCAGACTGCAGTATTCTTGCTCAGCCATGAAGATGCAGCCAATACTCAAGGCTTCGGTCTTCCTCGTCCTGCTCGTCGTGGTCCACAGCGGGATATCGATGTTGTTCCCCGCCTCGCTGCCGGCTGAGATCGTCCAGTTTGACCGTTATCTTGCGCAGGGCGTCGACGTGCTCTATCTCGGCGACAGCACGCTCTTGCTGCCCTTGGAAGAGGTGACCACTGGCGAGATCCTGCAAGAGCTATTGCCCGACCGGCGGGTCGGGCAGGTTGCCCATCCGGCCTACGGCCTTGAGCTGTTCTACGAGTACGCTGCCCACATGGACCGGCATGGGGCTTCGCCGCAAACCCTGGTACTCCCGATCAACTTGCGTTCGTTCTCCCCCGCTTGGGATAGGCGTCCGGCCTACCAGTTCACGAAGGAACGGAGGATTCTGGCGCTGGGGCACCCCTGGGCTAGGCTGCTCCTGAGGCCGTTGGACGCATTTGGCTTCTTCCAGCCATCGATCAGCCAGGGGGCCTTTCTGGATGCGCCGGTCTACGATGGCGACGTCATAGTCGGGCAAGTCAGGGATTTTGAGACGCTTGCGGATGACGAGATCCTG
>JASFVG010000226.1:0-7573 GCA_050049955.1 Anaerolineae bacterium
CAGCTCTTCGAGGCGCAAGTTGAGCGCACGCCTGAGGCTGCGGCGTTGCGGTTTGCAGGTCGGGAGCTGACGTATAGAGAGCTGAACTACCACGCGAATCAAGTCGCTCACTACCTGCGGGGAAGGAGCGTGGGACCCGAGACGCTGGTCGGTGTGTGTATGAAACGCTGCCTGGAGGCCCCGGTTGCGATCCTCGGCGTACTGAAGGCGGGGGGGGGCTGGGTGCCGCTGGACCCGGCCTACCCGATCGCCCGGCTGGAGTACATGATTGAGGACTCGGGGGTAAGTCTCGTGCTTAGTCAGCCCGAGCTGGTGGAACTGGTGCGCACTGCTGCTCAGGTGGAGTGCGTGCCGCTGGATCTTGATGACACAATCCCCGAGGTGCGGGGGCAGCGATCGGCGAACCCAATTGTCAAGGGTCTGCGCCCAGAGAACCTAGCCTACGTCATCTACACGTCGGGCACCACTGGACGTCCAAGAGGCGTGCTGGTGCCGCATAGGGGGGTGGTCAACGTCGTCTGGTATCAGGCGTTCAAGCTTCTAGGTCCGGGGACCGTGAGGTCGACTGTTCTACATGCATCCCTCTCATTTGATGCGAGCGTGGTTGTGCTGTTCCTGCCGCTGGCGGCAGGCGGAACGGTGTGCATAGTCAGCGACCTTGAAGAGCTAGGACGGTTGCTGGCAGTCGATGGCGTCACGTATCTGCTGCTGACGCCGTCGACGCTGGACGCCCTCATGACCAACGCGTCAGTGCCCGATGACATCGACACGATTGCTGTTGGTGGCGAGGCAGTGAGCCGACAGCTTGTAGAGCGCGTCCGAAGTCGCACGAGCGTTGCCAGGATGATCAACTCATACGGACCAACTGAGGCTTCGATTGCCTGCGCGGACGGTGCGCTGTTCGATCGCCGCTCCGAGCCCTCTGATCATGGGGCAGGGCGACCGATCGATACCAGACGTGGTCCGGTCACGATCGGTAGAGCCATGCCGAACATGCCTTCCTATGTCCTGGACACAAACTTGGAGCCTGTGCCTGTTGGTGTCACAGGCGAACTTCACGTCGGGGGAATCGGGCTTGCGCGAGGGTACCTCAACCAGTCAGCCGTGACAGGGGAGAAGTTCATTCCTGATCCCTTCAGTTCTGAACCAGGAGCAAGGATGTACAAGACGGGCGATCTGGCGCGCTACTGCCCGGATGGACGGATTGAGTTCCTGGGCCGCAGAGACCATCAGGTGAAGGTGAGGGGCTTCCGGATCGAGCTGGGCGCGATCGAGACGGTCCTAGCAGCCCACCCTGGTGTCCGGCATGCTGTCGCCGTGGCCGTGAGGGGCAAGCCCAGTCAACCCTTGGCGGTCGCTGCTGGCAGGCGCCTTGTGGCCTACATCGTTCCTGCAACCGAAACCCCCGTTACGGTCACGGAGCTGCGAAGGCATCTGGGCAGGGAACTGCCTGACTACATGATCCCTTCAGCGTTCGTTACACTCGCCGAGGTCCCGATGACCCCTAGCGGGAAGGTGGACCGTGGCGCTCTGCCGGCTCCCGATCTCGGAAGGCCGGACCTCGAGGCGGTGTATGTGGCGCCGCGCACTCCTGTCGAGGCCGCTCTAGCCCAGATCTGGCGAGAACTCATGGGCCTCGAGCGCATCGGCGTCCACGATGACTTCTTCGAGCTAGGGGGCCATTCTCTGCTCGCCACACGGGTCGTCTCCCGGATACGCAACGCGCTGCGGGTAGAGCTGCCTTTGAGACGAATCTTTGAGGCGCCCACTATTGCGCAGTTGGCCACGGTCATGGAGAGACACGCGGAAGCCGCAGGTAGTGTCTCATCCAAGATCGAGCGCGTTTCCCGTGAAGGACGCCGAATGTAGCCGCCTGCGGTCCGAGTACTCCGTGAGGAAAAGGGGGTTGGGATCATGAAGCAATCAGTTGGTAGACCCTTTGTTGGGAATGAGCCCGTTACTGATGGGGGCGGGCAGGGCGGATTCGGGTTTCCGGCTTCCTTCGCCCAGGAGCGATTGTGGTTTCTTGACCAGCTGGAGCCTAATAGCCCTGTCTACAACGTCTCGCAGGTCCTGCGGATTGATGGGCCGCTCAACGTTCGTGCGCTAGAGCGAAGCCTGAATGAGATCGTCAAGCGCCACGAGGTTCTGCGAACCACCTTCATTTCGGAGACGGGGCATCCGTTGCAGGCAATCGCCCCCACTCTCGATGTGACCTTGCCGGTGGTCGATCTACAGGAAATGCCCGACCATGAGCGGGAGATTGAAGCTGAGCGGTTGGTCGCGGAGGAGATCGGACGTCCATTCGACCTGTCACTGGGTCCTCTGATCCGGACTAAGTTGGTGCGACTTGACGAGGAGCACCACATCCTGATTCTTGTCATGCACCATATCATCTCCGATGAGTGGTCCTTGGGCGTGCTGTTCCGGGAGCTTTCGGGGCTGTACGAGGTTTTCTGTTCAGGGAGGCAGGTGCGGCTCCCCGAATTGCCGATACAGTATGTGGACTACGCCGCTTGGCAGCGGGAGCAAGCGGAGAGTGGAGCATTTGAGGGGCAACTCACGTACTGGAAGCAGAGACTTGCGGGTGCACTGCCGTCCCTGGATCTGCCGGTTGACCGGCCGCGGCGAAAGTCGAAGACAGACCGGGGTGCGTACAAGACCCTCGTGGGGCCCAGGGCCTTGGTCGGCGCTTTCCAGGCCCTGTGTATCGAGGAGGCTGTCACGACATTCATGGGCTTACTGGCGGCTTTTGTGGTGCTGCTCTACCGCTACACCGGCCAAGATGACATCCTGGTTGGGACACCCATCGCAAACCGCGACCGGGTCGAGCTCGAAGGTTTGATCGGGTTTTTCCTCAATACACTAGTGCTACGGGCGGATCTGTCCGGCGTCCCGACTTTCCGAGAGCTTCTTGGCCGGGTGCGGGGAGTCTGCCTGGACGCCTACACACATCAGGACCTGCCGTTCGAGAAACTGGTGGAGGAGCTCCGGCCGGCGCGTGATCTGAGCCACTCGCCCCTGTTCCAGGTTATGTTCGTACACACGCCCGCAAGGCCGCTGCTGGAGCTCGCTGGGGTGACTGCCAGCCGACAACCTTCCCACAACGGGACAGCCAAATTCGCCCTAACGCTGTTCGTGAACCTTGATCCGGAAGGACTGGTGGCGTCTCTTGAGTACAGTACCGATCTGTTTGATGAGGACACCATTCTGCGAATGCTGAATCACTATCAGACGCTGCTGGCCAGCATTGTGGCCGACCCGGATCAGCCCATCGGTAAGCTGCCGATTCTGCCAGACGCCGAGCGGAACCAGTTGCTGGTGGAGTGGAACGACAACCGCGTGGCCTACCCGAAGGAACTGCTTGTGCATCAGCTCTTCGAAGCTCAGGCAGAGCGCGTGCCTGACGCTACCGCAGTAGAGTTCGAACATCATTCTCTGACATACCGAGAGCTCAACGAGCGGGCAAACCCGCTGGCGCACTATCTGAAGGGGAAGCGCGTTGGGCCAGACGTGCTGGTGGGCATATGCTTAGAACGCTCACTGGAGATGGTGGTAAGCGTGCTTGCCATCCTCAAAGCCGGCGGGGCTTGTGTTCCCCTGGATCCAACATATCCGAACGAGCGCCTCGCCTTCATGATTGGGGACGCAGATGTGCCGGTGCTGCTAACGCAAGAACGGTTGAAGGGGACGTTCCCCAAGTACAAGGGGCACCTGGTCCTACTGGACACGCAGTGGGCAACTATTGCCGAAGCAAGTCGTGAGAACCCTGATAGCCACGCTCTGGGAGACCATCTGATCTATGTACTGTACACCTCGGGGTCCACTGGGCGACCCAAGGGCGTGGCCCTACCTCACCGTTCCCTCGGCAACCTTATTACCTGGCAACTCCGGAACACAACCCTTCCAGGCCCGACCAGGATGCTGCAATTCAGCCCTTTGAGTTTCGACGCCAGCTTCACGGATACCTTTATGACTCTCTGCGCGGGCGGGACCTTGGTCATCGCTCCAGAGCTGCTGCGGCGAGACCCGGCCGATCTACTGCGCTTCATCGCCGACCGGAAGTGTGAGCGGCTGAACCTTCCCGCTGTGGTGCTGGAGCAGCTGGCGAGAACCTACAGCGCCCGGAAGGCCCCCAATCTATACGTGAAGGAGGTGATCAGCACTGCAGAGCAGTTGCGTGTGACCCGATCGGTCAGAGAGCTCTTCGCCCAGATGCCCAACTGTACCTTGCAGAACCAGTACGGACCCACGGAGAGTCACGTTGTGACAGCGCTCACACTCAAGGGGCCGTCAAGCGAATGGCCCACATTGCCGCCCGTTGGGCGGCCCATCAGCAATACCCAGACCTACATCCTAGACGACTTGCTCCAGCCAGTTCCGATCGGTGTGGTAGGCACACTGTATGTCGGCGGTGTGTGTCTGGCACGGGGATATCTGAACCGCCCAGACTTGACCAGGGATGGATTCATCCCCGACCCGTTCAGCACGGACCCAGGTGCACGCCTGTACGCTACCGGGGATCTTGCTCGCCATCTAGCGGACGGGAATATCGAACTCCTCGGGCGCGCTGATGATCAGGTGAAGATCCGGGGCTATAGGGTCGAACCCGGAGAGGTCGAGGCTGTGTTGGGACGCCATCCGTCTGTCCGGCAAGTCTCCGTCGTGGCCAGAGTGGACAAGAGTAACGGACCCTCGGCTGCGGCCAGCGCTGACAGGCGGCTGGTGGCCTACATCGTTCCACACGAGGGATTGACTCCAAGCACGACCGAATTGCGCGGGTTTGCGAAGGACAAGCTGCCTGAGTATATGGTGCCATCGGTTTACGTGATGTTGGACGCGTTCCCGCTGACGCCCAGCGGGAAAGTCGACCGACGGGCGCTGCCCTCCGTTGACCGGGTCAGGCCCGAATTGGAGGAAGTGTTCGTGGCTCCACGCACGCCGGTTGAGGTGACCCTGGCGGCGATCTGGAGTGAGGTCCTGGATGTGGAACCGCTTGGCGTCCACGACGACTTCTTCGAGCTGGGGGGACACTCGCTGCTGGCCACGCAGGTTGTCTCTCGGATACGCGACGCGCTGCGGATAGAACTTCCTTTGAGACGCATCTTCGAAGCGCCCACGATTGCCCTTTTGGCCACGCTAATCGGGGGTCTTGCGGCAGCCGAAGAGGGTGTGCCATCTAGGATCCAGCCCCTGACCCGCGACACAGGCCGTGCATAGCTATCCAAGGTCCGAGTAGCCCCTGATGATCAGGGTATTGCGATCATGAAGCAATCAGCTGGTAGATCCTATGTTAGGGACGATCCCCTCACTGAAGCGGGCGGGAAGGGTGAGGTGGCTTTTCCGGCGTCTTTCGCTCAGGAGCGCCTATGGTTCCTCGATCAGTTCGAACCGGGTAGCTCGTTGTACAACGTTCCGACAGCCCTGCGGCTACAAGGAGCGCTTCGCATGGACGCGCTCGTGGAGAGCCTGAACGCGATCGTGGCACGTCACGAATCGCTGCGAACCACCTTCTCGGTGGTCGAAGGGCAGACGATCCAGAGGGTCAGCTCTTGTACCTCCGTGCCTGTGCCAATGGTGGATCTCACCGATCTACCCCAGGGCGAGCGAGAGGCCAAGGCTCAGCGGTTGGCTGAGGAAGAAGCACGCAAACCATTCCATCTCGCCAAAGGGCCCTTGTTACGAGCCACTCTGCTGCGGGTGGACGACGAGGATCACATCCTGCAGCTGACCATCCATCATATCGTCTCGGATGGGTGGTCGATGGACATCTTCCTCCGAGAGTTGGCTACACTGTACGAAGCCTTCGCCCAGGGGAAGCCGTCCTCGCTTCGCGAGCTTCCCATACAGTACGGTGACTTCGCGGTCTGGCAGCGGGCATGGCTGGAAGGCGAGGTTCTAGAAGCGCAGCTCTCGTACTGGAGGAAGCAGCTGGCCGGCTCTCCAGCCCTGCTGAACCTGCCGACCGATCGGCCGCGACCTGCTGTGCAGACACATCGAGGTGCGCGAGAATCGCTGAGGCTTCCCCAGCCGCTGTCGGAGTCGCTCAAGCGGCTGAGCAGACACGAGGGGGCCACGCTGTTCATGACGCTGCTGGCGGCGTTTCAGGTGCTGCTGTACCGGTACTCGGGACAGGAGGACATCGTTGTCGGCACGCCCATCGCTGGTCGGAATCGGGTCGAGATTGAGGGGCTGATTGGGTTCTTCGTGAATACCCTGGTGATGCGGGCCGACCTCTCTGGGAACCCCACATTCAGGGAGTTGTTGGGGCAGGAGCGCGAGGTGTGCCTTGAGGCGTACGATCATCAGGATCTTCCGTTCGAGAGGCTGGTGCAGGAGCTGCGGCCGGAGCGGAGCATGAGTCACTCGCCGGTATTCCAGGTGATGTTCGCCCACCAGAATGTGCCGAGGGGGGCAGTGGCGCTTTCCGAGCTGACGGTGAGTCGCGTTGGGGTTGAGGGAGAGACAGCGAAATTCGAACTCGGGCTGTCGATCGACGAGCGTGCGGAGGGGCTGGGAGCAACAGTCGAGTACAGCACGGATCTGTTTGATGCGGCGACGATCAAGCGAATGCTGGGCCACTACAGAAGGCTGCTCGAAGGCATTGTGAGCGATCCTGATCAGCGCATCTCTTTCCTTCCACTGTTGACGGACGCTGAGCGACATCAGATTGTTGTGGCGTGGAACGACACGCGGAAGGATTACCCTGAGCACCTTTGCGTCCATCAACTCTTTGAGGCTCAGGTGCGGCGAACCCCCAGCAGCGTGGCGGTTGTACTTGAAGACAGTCAACTGACCTATCGGGAACTCAACTGCCGGGCCAACCAACTGGCACATTACCTCCGCAGATGGGGAGTTGGACCTGAGGCGCCCGTGGGCGTCTGCCTGGAGCGCTCATTGGAGATGATAGTAGGCTTGTTGGGCATTCTCAAGGCCGGCGGCGCCTACTTGCCACTGGATGCGTCCTATCCGAAGGATCGATTGGCCTTCATGTTGAATGATGTCCGCGCGTCGACGATCTTGACCTCAAGGCGGCTGGTGGATCGGCTTCCCGAATCCGACGGGAACCGGGTGTATCTCGATTCCGAATGGGAGAGTCTTGCCAAGGAAAGCGAGGAGAACCCTCCCAACAGGACGAATCCTGACAACCTCTTCTCGATCATGTACACCTCCGGATCGACTGGACGGCCAAAGGGTGTGCAGATCACACATAGGGGTGTGGTGAACTATGCCACCGCCGCGCGCGAGGCACTGGGATGGGGATCGGGTGACCGGGGTCTGCAATTCGCCCCGATAAGTTCTGATCTAGCTGCAGACGAAATCTTCACCTCTCTCACAAGCGGGGCAACCTTGGTCCTGCGGACTGAGGAGCTGCTGGATTCGATCCCCACGTTCCTGAAGAGGTGCGGAGAGTGGGGGATCACGGTGACTATCCTGCCGACAGCCTTCTGGCATGCACTGACGGCGCAGGTGGCAGAGGAGAACCTGGCATTCCCGGGAGGCATCCGTCTGGTATACTTTGGGGGGGACAGGACCCTCCCGGAGCGTCTTGCCGCCTGGCACGCGTGTGTCG
>JASFVG010000227.1:0-7511 GCA_050049955.1 Anaerolineae bacterium
GTCACTGTCCTCCTCCACACCTATGTTGCGCAGATACTCAGCCAGTGCTATAGTGCTCTTGGCCATCGGATGCCTCCTTTCTGTGTGAGTCTTAGCGATACTCACATGGATGCACCCGGTGGCCTCTTTTGTCAAGGCCCTTTTACACCACTTCATGAGACATTATCCCTTCGCTCGGCGGGGGCGGCCGCCCCACCTGCGACGCGGGCCCGGTCTATTGGGACGTACCACCAAGCTACGGCAGCACCGTCTGCACTGAATACAGCTGTACGCTCATTCCAGGCCCTGAAGATGAGGTGAGGGTCATCATAGAGCTGGAGGACGAACCGGTCGCTGCCTGGAAGTCTGCTTTGGCGCCGCGAGCCGGCCAGCTGACGATGGCCGAGGCGAGCCAGGTACACGCCTATGCCGAAGCGCTCCGCACTGCGCAACAGCAGGTTATCGATCGGATCGAGGCACAAGGAATTCGGTTGCAGATCAGTCGGCGATTCGGCTATCTCTTCAACGGCGTGGCCGGCACCGTGAAGGAGGGGGACATAGAGCGGATTGCGGCGCTACCGGGCGTGCAGGCGGTCAATCCCGACTATCAGATGCGCGCGACGCTCGATGACACTGTGCCGTTGATTGGGGCCGACGAGGTCTGGGACGTAATGGATGACCAGGGCCATTCCGTAACCGGCAAAGGGATCAGGGTCGCCGTTCTGGACACTGGCATCGATTACACCCATCCCGATCTGGGTGGGTGCTTCGGTTCGGGCTGCAAGGTCATAGGCGGCTACGATTTCGTGAACGGTGATGCTGACCCAATGGATGACGCCGGCCACGGCACGCACTGCGCCGGCATCATAGCGGCCCGCGGCGTAGTCACGGGAGTGGCTCCCGACGCCTCCCTCTACGCGTACAAGGTATGCGATGCATTCCGCTCCTGTTGGACTTCAAACGTCATCGCTGGCATTGAACGCGCCGTGGACCCCGATGACAATCCAGCTACTAGCGACGCAGTGGACGTCATCAGTATAAGCCTGGGCCGTTCTAGTGCTGGCAATCGGTATGACGATCAGTCCAGTGCCGTAGACGCTGCGGTCGAAGAAGGGGTTGTGGTCGTCGCGAATGCAGGCAACCGCGGTCCGGAGTACCAGACCGTAGAGACGCCAGGGGTGGCGCGCAAGGCCTTCACGGTAGGTGCTACGGATAGGGGTGACGACCTAGCAGACTTCAGCTCCCGGGGCCCGACACCTGGATACCTCGGGCTCATCAAGCCGGAGATCGTGGCCCCCGGCGTGGAGGTCAACTCGACTGTGCCCGGCGGAGGCCATGGTCCCATGAGCGGCACCAGCATGGCGGCGCCTCACGTCGCTGGTGCGGTGGCGCTCATCAAGCAGTTGCACCCCACGTGGTCCCCGGAGATGATCAAGGCAAACCTCATGAATACAGCGCGTGATCTCGGCCTGGACGTCTACACTCAGGGCGCCGGGCGGGTATGGGTGGACGAGGCGGCCAGAGCCCAGGCGGTTCTCGCTCCAGGGGTGGTAGGCATCAGGATAGAGGGGACTCAACCGTTGTGGACGGCGACAGAGACCCTGGAGCTCACGAGTGTAGCCACAACCTCGTTGGGCTACTCGCTGCAAGTGACTGGCACGCTACCGAATGGTATCACCGCGACCGTCGACCCGCCTGCCGTCACACTACCGGCCGGAGAGAGCATTACGGTCGGTCTCAGCATCACCGTGGACAACACCGTTGTTCCATACCCGGGTGACTTGCCGTTCTCGTACGAGGGCCGGCTGATTGCCCAATCAGCGACGCAGGCCCTCGCGGTGCCTTTGGCGTTCAGAAAAGGCCCGTCACTCGAGATGAGTTTCGGCGAGTCCCCACAGATCGTGAAAGTCCACAACGGGGTGGAGGAGGTTCTCTTCCTTGGCCGGCCGGGTGTTTCGTCGCTCTCCGCATTGGTACCGCAGGGCTCCTATGATGTGATCGTCCTACACGGTCCCCACTACGAGACCTTGGTCCTGCGAGAGGGAGTGGAGGTCACCGGAACGACACGGCTGAGTGCATCGCCTGAGGACGCCGTCTACACCATCACGTTGGACCCGAGGGACAAGGGTGATTACCCTATCCCCCCGGACGCCACATACGTTGCTCAGTATCTGGAACACGAAGCGTCAGGCATCTATCAGCAGTTGTGGGGTGACGAGGATTGTGGACACCAGCTATCCTTCTCCGAAATCAGCCCCGACTACAGCTGGCAATGGCGCATAGACGCTTCCCACAACGGGGATTGGTACGAGCTGAACGGTGCTCAGGCGGGCATCTCGGAAGACATGACGTATCAGAATGATCCATCGGCGTTTCGCCGCGTTCTGTATCAGGTCCACCCCAGTCCGTACCAATCGCAGGTGCAGTTGGAACGATGGACGAACACGAGACCGTACGGCTGACACCAATACTTCTCCACAGTTGTGGAGACGCTTACGGCGCCTTTCCGCAAGGAGGCGTTCTACGTGCCGTTTGATACGCCGGACCCGGAATGGGGCTACGACAGACTCGAGATACAGGATTCCGATGGCTGGATCTTACACGAGTCTCCGTCACTGATGGTGAATGCAGATCGAGACATCGAAGTACTCCCAGTCGCGGAGCCCAGTCTCGCTTTCATCCACGAGGGCGAGGAATTCCACCTAGGCCAGGCGCCTCCACACTGGTTTGGTGCGTTCACCAACAGCGGCGCACAGATCAATGCACGGCCAGCTCAGACCGAATCCGGGTACGGGGGCTTCTTCCGGAGCCAAATGGGCGATCGGTTCTCCTACAACGCATTGCCCTACGAACTCTATCAGGCGGGCCAACTCATCCAGGCCGGGGAGGTGCCTACCTATGCCTTCAACAGCGGACTAACCTCGCAGGCTCCCCCACTCAACGTTCCCCTTCCCTCTCCTGGGCCCTACATCCTGTCCCTGACCTACGATCAGTATTGGGTCTACGACCAGCCCGGTGAGGCTCGTGTGATAGCCGAATTCGACACCACTCGCGAAGACAAGGATCCGCCAGTCCTTCTCTCTCTGACCGTGCTCCATGACGACGAGACCACTGATATTGTCCCTCCATTAGGAGCATCCGAGATCCGTTTCCGGGTGCAGGACTCGGGTGGTTTGAGCCAAGTCTCGCTATTCTACCGCGACGCTGGCAGTTGGGCCGAACTCCCACTCACCAACGTGGCAGACGAATACGTAGCCGACCTTCCGGAGCTCGGGATTGGCGAGTACGTGCAACTGGCGATTGCAGCCGGGGACACCGCCGGGAACTCTCTTAAATACAGCGTTCTGCCCGCGTTCAAGGTAGCCGACCCGACGGGGGCCTACTTCACGGCCAACCCCACCTCCGGTGTGGTCCCGCTGACCGTCGCCTTCGCCAACAGCTCAGGCGGTGACTACGCCGACAGCACGTGGGATTTCGGCGACGGTGTCACCAGCACCCAGCACAGCCCTACGCACACCTACTCGCTGTCCGGCGTCTTCTCGGTCACCCTCTCCGTGAGCGGCCTGGACGGCGAAGACGCTCTTACCCGAGCCAACTACATTGGCGTGTACGATGCAGTACAGGCCGACTTCACAGCCAGTCCTACCTCCGGAGTGGCCCCGCTGACCGTCGACTTCCACAACCTCTCCGCAGGCGACTTCGACTCGTGTACATGGACCTTCGGAGACGGCGCTTCCAGCAGTGAGTGCGCTGACCCAAGCCACGAGTACACCTCAGGCGGTGTATACGCGGTCACGCTAGCTTGCAGCGGACTCGGCGGCACCGACACGATGACCCGCAGCGACTACATCACCGTCTATGAGCCGGCGCAGGCCAGCTTCTCCGCGTCACAGACCGAAGGGATTGCACCAGTAACCATCTTGTATGAGAACTCCTCGTCGGGCGACTTCGCTGCCTGCGTGTGGGCATTCGGCGATGGCGAGGGAAGCGGTGCGTGCAGCGACCCCAGCCACGAATACAGCGCACCTGGTAGCTATACCGTCACCTTGACTGTCAGCGGCCTGGGTGGGACCGACACACTGACTCGCAGTAACTACATCACCACGTATGATCCCGTACACGCTGACTTCGCGGCTAGTCCCACCTCCGGCGTGGCCCCGCTGGCGATCGACTTCGACAACCTCTCCTCAGGCGACTTCGACTCGTGTTCTTGGACCTTCGGGGACGGCGCTTCCAGCAGTGAGTGCGCTGACCCAAGCCACGAGTACACGTCAGGCGGTGTATACGCGGTCACGCTAGCCTGCAGCGGACTCGGCGGCACCGACACGATGACCCGCAGCGACTACATCACCGTCTATGAGCCGGTGCAGGCCAGCTTCTCCGCGTCACAGACCGAAGGAATTGCACCAGTAACCGTCTTGTTTGAGAACTCCTCGTCGGGCGACTTCGCTGCCTGCGTGTGGACATTCGGCGATGGCGAGGGAAGCGCTGAGTGCAGCGACCCAAGCCACGCATACGCCGCTCCTGGCAGCTACACGGTCACGTTGACTGTCAGCGGCCTGGGCGGCACCGACACACTGACTCGCAGCGACTATATCACGGTGTACGAGCAGGCGAGGGCAGATTTCTCTGCCTCGCCTGCTGTCGGTACACCGCCACTAGCAGTCCAGTTCTCCAACACGTCCTCCGGTGACTACGACAACAGCCTGTGGAACTTCGGTGACGGTGTGACTAGCACGTTGCACAGCCCAACCCATGTCTATTCCGCCGTGGGCACCTACACCGTGACGCTGTCAATTGATGGTTCGGGAGGCACGGACACCGAGACCAAGCCAGCATACATCTCTGTCGAGCCGTACAAGGTGTACTTGCCTCGTGTGACGCGGCACGGAGGGGATGCACGGCACCAGCCCGGGAGGTCCCTACACCGGCAGGTCGGCACTCGCAAGAGAAGAAGCGACTAACATCTCACGTCGCACCGATTGCACAATCGATGAGGTTGCTAGCCAGACGAAGGCAACAGAAAGGGACTTGGGACAGAGCAAGGTGCTGGTCGCGGTAGTCTGGGCCCTGGAGAAGACTCAAGCTACCGGGTCGAGGGAGCCGGGCAGCAGACTGGGTGCTGCACCGGGTCTACCCACGGCAAGTACGGGTGCTGTGATGCTGTCGTGAGCGGCACTGGCTAGGCCCAGATGCAGAAGCTAAGTCCAATCGTCACCCTGGTTCTCGGACTAGTGCTTGCCGTTTCTGAATGCGGAGGAGCCGCACCACCGCCGACTGGACCACCCCCCACGGCTTCTCTACGCGACACCTGGCTCCGGCCCGCCGACGATGCGGTCATGGTCTACGTGCCGGCCGGGGAGTTCGAGATGGGCTGCGCGGAAGGCGGCGACGACGAGCAGCCTGTGCACACCACGGCGGTGGACGATTTCTGGATCGACCAACACGAGGTGACCAACGCGCAGTATGTCCGGTGCGCGGACGCGGGGGCCTGCAGCCCGCCGCTAGAGACGGGCTCATACACCCGCGACGCGTACTACGGCGATACCACCTACAAGGACTACCCGGTCATCTTCGTCAGTTGGGATCAGGCGGTGGAATACTGCAGGTGGGCAGGGAGCCGGCTGCCGACGGAGGCGGAGTGGGAGTACGCCGCGCGGGGCACCGATGGCCGCACCTACCCTTGGGGGGATACCGCTCCAGACTGCAGCATGGCTAACTACCGGAGTGGGGATGGTCTCTGCGTGGGAGACACCAACGCGGTGGGCTCCTACCCGGCGGGAGCCAGCTGGTGCGGGGCGCTCGATATGGCGGGCAACGTGTGGGAGTGGGTGGCGGACTGGCGCGGGTACTATCCTTCCGAGCGCCAGGTGAATCCGACGGGGCCCTCCTCTGGGAGGGAGCGGGTGCTGCGGGGCGGGTCGTGGCGCTACGGTTGGATCAGCGCCCGCAGCACGTATCGCAGCGGGCGCCGTCCTGACGGCCGCGGCGGTCTCATCGGGTTTCGTTGTGCCAGGGCCCCTCGATGAGTCGCCGCTCCTCAGCGAGTAGCGTCCAGGCACGGGAACACCTGGGACGGGCGAGAAGTCCCGCGAGCGCCTTGGCGCAGGAGCTGGCTAAGGGCTCCACCTGGTGACCGCAGGGGAGCCAGCCACTGGCGACCAGGGCAGAAGGTCGTGCGGCCTCGACGGCGAAACCGCTCTCGAGCACAAGCTCCAGGATGAGCCAGACTTGTGCTTCCAGGAGGTGTTCGATCTTGGCTAGGGCCGAATCATCGGTCGGGTGATTGGGCGACCCTCGGGGGAGGCCGGCATCCTCGGGGCGACGGGTGGGGCAGGCGTAATGTTGACCCGGTAGCAAGGCCATGATATACTGGCAGCATCAGCGAGACCTCAATGCTGCCCTGCACCCGTGCTGATATGCTATCTTGGCGCAGCCGTCGCGGCGCCTGGGGGGTAGTGATCGAACCAAGACGAAGCCCGCTCACCTGTGGAATGTGAGCGGGCTTCCTGTTTGCGGGTGAGGCGGGGGTGGTGTGGGAGGGCTGCGGGCAAGCCTACGCCGGACGGCCTGTTGATCACGATGAAAGGAGTGATAATGGTGGCGCGACAGAGGCTCTCGCAGTGCGTGACGTGGTTGATGCTGGTGGCGCTGCTGACTGGATGCGCCGCTCTGGAGCCAAGACCGACACCGGAACCTTCGCCCGAACCCACTGTAGAGGCGGGTGAGATCGTGTTCGACGGTACGGGGTGCACGTACACGGGACTTACTGAGATGCCGATGGGGAGATACTCATTTGTAGTAGATGACCAGAGCGATAAGGATGTGCATCTCTATGTGGTCACACTGACCGACGGCAAGACCTTTCAGGACGTCCTTGAGATGCAGAGTGAACCCGGAGCCTACTTCCCAAAGCCCGACTGGGCCAAGTATGCCATAGAGCCGGGATCGGCTACATACAAACCCGATGGTCGAAGAGTTCGGACCTATCTTCTGACCCGAGAAGGGGAGCATATTCTCTACGTCGGTGGATTCGATCCTTGGAGTCTCTGGTTCTGCGCCCCATTCTGGGTTACGGCCACGCCGTCTGGATGAGCAGCGCGTGCCCGCAGTTGGGATCCTCCCGCCGGCCCTGTGCTCCATCGCGAACCATCCACCCTGTCTAGGCAGTCGGTCCTTTGGGGAAGTCGGACAGGTTGAGTAGCGCTGCTCATAGTGAGTCTGGAGGCAGAGATGAGATGCCAGCTTTGTGCCCTGGTCGCTCTGTTGCTTGTCACTGGTTGTGCATCGGGACTAGTTGCTCCTGCCGTGACACCTTTGTCGAGCAAGCCGCCTCACCCCGGTTGAGGCCAGGTTCGATGGTGAGAGATGCGTCTTCTCTGGACAGACTGAATTGACTGTTGGGGAGCATTCAATTCTCGTCATAGCCGACAGGAGGTGGAGGCCGGAGTCTGGATGCAGAAGATACCTTGACAGCAAGATCTGTAAGGGTTTGATGAGTCTCCAACCGGCTCCTGGACAGCTATTCGATA
>JASFVG010000228.1:0-7500 GCA_050049955.1 Anaerolineae bacterium
CAGAAGTAGAGACGGCACAACAGACCGGCATGCGGGACCAGATCGGCCGCGTGACAGAGCTGGACCTGCTTCGCCCGGACGGCACTTCGCGCACCGTGCTACAATCCATGTTTCCCATCGCCACAGCGCAGGGGTTCCTGATGGGAAGCATCATCCGCGACATTACCGATCGCAAACAAGCTGAGGACAAGCTCCGGGAGAACGAGGAGAGGCTTCGGCTCATTGTTGACGGTACGGATGCCCTGTTGATGAACGTCGATCCCCGCGGGCGCATCACCTATGTCAACGAAGCGGCAGCGTCGAGACTTGGCATACCCGCTGACGAGGTCCTTGGGAGGCTTTACCTTCGCTTCGTCCATCCCGACGATGTAGATAGGGTGAGCAGGGTGTATCAGGAACAGGCGATCAACGGTACGCCGTCCACGTCGCTGGAGCTTCGAGTCATCTCGGCCGGCGGTGAGGTCGGCTGGTTTAGCTTCGTCGCGCACCCCATTATCAAGGACGGCAAGATCGTCGAGATAGCCGGTCTCGCATTGGACATCACCGAGCGCAAGCGGATGGCGGAGCAGCTCGCGAGGCAGGAAAGACTGGCGGCAGTGGGGCAGCTGGCCGCCGGCATCGCGCACGACTTCCGCAACCTGCTCTCCACCATCATGCTGTACGCGGAAATGGACTTGGGGCAGCCCGATCTACCACCGCGCGCGGCGCGCCACCTGCAGATCATCACCGAGGAGTCCCAGAGGGCGACTGACTGGTGCAACAGATGCTCGACTTCAGCCGCCGCACCAGAATCAAGCCCCGACCGCTTGATCTGGCCACCCTGACTGAGGACCTGCTGGCCCTGCTGGAGCAGACCATACCGGCGAACATCCAAGTGGCGTACGAAGTGCAGGGTTCAGATCCTAGCGCATTCACAGTAGAGGCAGACGCCGGACGCATTCAGCAGGCGCTGACCAATCTGGTATTGAACGCGCGGGACGCGATGCCAGAAGGCGGCGACCTCCAGGTCGGACTCTCCCGGGTGCGGATCACGGAATACCAGAGACCGCCAGTGGCGGATATGACGCCGGGCGAGTGGGTCTGCCTGGCCGTCCGAGACACGGGGATAGGTATGTCAAAGGATGTGCAAGCACATCTTTTCGAGCCATTCTTCACCACCAAGGATGTCCACGAGGGCACAGGGCTGGGGCTTGCGCAGGTCTACGGCATTGTCCGGCAGCACCAGGGCCACATCGGCGTGGAGTCGGAGCCCGGCCAGGGGACGACCTTCCGCATCTACCTCGCCGCCAACGGTGGCACGTGGGAGGAACAGGCCGGCGACGGGGCTGCGGATTCGCCCCAAGGACGGGGAGAGACCGTCCTCCTGGTGGAGGACCAACCCAGGTTCCGAGAGGCTGGCGGAGCGTTGCTCGAATCCCTGGGCTACCGCGTGGTGACAGCGGCCACAGGACGCGAGGCATTGGTGAGATGCGAGGAGCTCCGCGCACTGGAAGGGCGCGCGCAGCCGGTCGATCTGGTGGTCACCGATCTGGTAATGCCAGATCTTGGGGGCGAGGACTTGCTGCGCGAGCTTCATAGGACGATGCCCGGGGTCAAGGTGCTGGCTATGACGGGCTATTCGATGCGGGGCGACGACCAGCAGGCGCTGAGGAACGCAGGGTTCCTAGACGTCATCCTTAAGCCCGTGGACGTGGACGGCCTGGCCCAAGCGGTCCGCCAGGCCCTACACGCCTAGGCACGCCCCTTTGTCCCCGAGGCTCGTAGCGGAGGCCCGTCCCGCCGGGGCACCAGCTGCCGGCCGGTTGCCTAGCTCCCCCACCGATGGTAGACTGGGCTAGCCCTCGCGCCCCAGGAGTATACCATCGGCTAGCTGGGCATCACACTGATGCCCGCCTTGACGCAAGGAAAGACCATCGTGGACCAGATCCCATGCGCCCGCATCGCCGTCGTCGCAGACAGCTCCGCCTACCCGCCCAAGGACCTCGTCGCGCAGAATGGCATCCACGTTGTGCCCCTTATCCTGTTGAGGGGAGACGACTCGTGGCGGGATGGGGTCGACATCGACCCGCCAGCCTTCTACGAGCTGCTGCGTACCCCGGACCATTTCCCCAAGAGCGCAGCCGAGCGTCACCACCTCCGAGGGGCTCTTCGAGCAGCTCCGCCAGGAGACGGACGGCATCGTCGCCATCCTGCTGTCGGAGGAGCTGAGCGGGACGCTCGACTCCGCCCGGGCAGCGGCCGGCAACCTGCCCGACATACCCATCGAGATCCTCGATTCGCGGGGCTGTTCGATGATGACCGGGTTCCCCATCCGGGCGGCGGCGAAGGCGACGGCCGGATCGGCACGGCGAGCAAGCTCCTCGGGTCCGCCCTGGGCAACAAGCCGGTTCTACAGGTGAAGGACGGCTGTGTGCAGCCGATGATCAATGTGCGTACGGGGCGCAATTCGTTGGCCAAGCTCCTCGAGCTGGTCGATGGCCGGCTGGTGGAGGGCGCGGCGCCCCACTTGGCAGTCTTCAATGTCGCCCTGCCGGACGAGACCGAGCGGCTTGCGGAGCAGCCCCAGGCGCGCTACCACCCCGCCGAGATGATCCAGACCGAGTGCAGTCCCGTGATAGGCACGCACGGGGGTGCCGGGGATGGTGGACTTCGTCTCCTACTGCGATTGACGCGAACGTCAAGGCTCGTTCCTGGTGCGGCACGCAAGGGTAGAGAAGGAGGTGCGCGATGACTGAGCAGATCAAGCTCATCTGGTTGAAGAGAGTGCTGTTCGTGAAAGTCCTGCTGACCCTGTTTGCCTGGGGTCTGCCCTCTCTGCTCGCCCCGGAACCGTTCCTCAACCTGTTCGGCCTGTCGATGCCCACCGATCCAACCTACCTGCGCCTACTTGGCGCAGCCGTGACGGCCTTCGGGGTCGCCTACTGGTTCGCCTACCGCGATCCGGTCCGCAACCGGGCCATCCTCCAGGCCGGAGTCGTGGACAACGGCTTGATCACCCTCACCGTCATCGTCCTGGCTTTCACTCGCGGCCTGGAGAGCTGGTTCATTGGGCTGTCGGGAGCGCTCACCGGGCTCTTCTGCCTGGCGTTTATTCTCCTCATGCCGCCCCGGGACGAAGGGATGTCACAGCGCCAGTCTGGACCTCCCCCTGCTGAGCAGGCGCCCTGACCAGACGAAACAGGTGCATGAGGGCGCGGATGACAACGGCGATGCGGCGGCTGGTCACACCGCTCGCGCTGAGCTTGGTGCTCACGTTGACCGTTCTCTCCGCGCTGGACGAGGGGAGGACGCCACGGAGGTGACTAGCCCAGGTCGGCACGGGTATCATCCGAGTGGCGACCACAGGGACCGCCGCGCCGGGCTGTGGGAGCACAGTCAGTCCCTGCCGCACGCCCCAGTATGCCGTGGCGCCGGCGGACAAGGGCGACGAGGTCCGCGTGGCAAACGGCGTCTACACCGGCGTGCAGGTCCGCGACGGCTCGCGGCAACTGCTGCTCATCACCAAGACCCTGACCATCCGTGGCGGCTACGACGCGGAGTTCGAGCATACGTTCCCGCTCACGCAGCCGACGGTGCTGGACGCGGAGGGCCGGGGCCGCGTCGTCTTCGTTGCGCCGAAATCCCCCACGATTGAGGGGCTCTGCATCATCCGAGGAAATGCTTCCCACGGGATGTACGACGCGGCCCGGGGCGGCGGCATCTACAGTAACGGCGGTGCACCAATCATCGTCAACAACCTGATTAGCGGGAACGTCGCCTACACCGGAACCGCGCAGCGGGTAAAAAAGGCGGCGTGATCTACGTGTGGGACGTGTGGGGCGACGCCCGGGTTGTCATCTCGGGCAACTGGGTGATGTCGAACGTCGCCGGTACCTCCGACAGTGGCGACGGTGGCGGCCTCTACATCGGGAACGCAGACGGGGTGGAGGTCATCGACAACATTGTGCTCAGCAACACCGGATGCTATACCAACGGGCACGCTTATGGCGGCGGCGTGTTCCTGTCCAGTTCAGACGGGGCCATCTTGAGCGGGAATCGGATCGAACACAACGTCGGTCAGCGCGGTGTCGGTCCTTCCGGCAGCTACGGGGGAGGCGTGAGCCTGTGGAACAGTGCTGACGTTGTCTTCAGCCGCAACGTCCTGCGGCACAATATCGCCAGCGCGGTGATGGCCGACGGCAACGGGGGCGGGCTCTACGTCACAGGCATAGACCGGATGCGCGTGGACCAGAACACGTTCGAGGGAAACCGGGGCGCGCCGACCCCACACGGAGCTGGCGGCGCCATCTACGCGATCGACGCCACAGACCTACAGCTTGAGGCGAACTGGCTGCTGCGGAACTCAGCGGCCCAGGGCGGGGCTCTCACCGTGCGGAGTGGCACCATATTCACGATGACCAACAACATCCTGGCCGAAAACGCAGGGTGGGCATCCGGGGGAGCCCTGGAGGTAAGGCCCGGCTCCACGCGTCCGGCGACCGGAACGCTCCTGCACAACAGCTTTCGGCCAACAACGACGGCAGCGACCAGGGGCAGAGCGCCATCTGGGCTCGGAATGCAGGCCTGGTGCTCACCAACAACCTGATCTATAGCCATTCCGTCGGCATCTATGGCCGAGCTACCAGCAGCGTGAGACTGTACAACACCCTGTTCCACGCCAATGCCAAAGACATCCAGGCATACGGCGACATCACCAGTACCAACACCATCACCGGTGAGGATCCACGGCTGGATGCCAACTACCATCTTCTGGCCGGTTCACCGGCCATCGACGCCGGCGCAGACGTGGGGGTGATGGTGGACATCGACGGCGACCCTCGCCCCACTGGCGCTGGGTTCGACATCGGCGCCGACGAAATCGGCTGGCGCACCGTCTTCCTGCCCCTAGTGATCAGCACACCATAGGCTCCGGCGGGCCCATCCTTGACAATCCAGTCGAATCCGGTAGCATTGCGACCAGGCGTGCGGACGCGTAGCTCAGTTGGTCAGTGCACTGCACTCATATAGTATCGGGGGCTCCGCTTGCAGCTCCGCCCCCTTGACCCCCGCGAAGGATCCGCAACACCACCCCAATGACATCGTGTTGTGAACTCCATTCGGCTCTAGATCGAATCGGAGGTCACCATAATCGTGAGCCTCAAAACCGCTGTCGCGGGCTACCCGATCCTCAAGAGCTCAAGGGCATCGGCGGAGACAATCAAGACAGACTGGTCCCAGCTGCATCAATCCCTCGATAGGCACGGAAGACATACAGTATCTGTTGTGGAGCCGGAGGACATTGGGCCCTTCTTTGAGCATCACCGCGACTACGGCCTTTCGCCTCACACCATCCGTCGCCACAACGTCATACTCAGCTTCTTCAATTGAGTGGCAGATGGAGACGTGCAGGTGGTGGAAGAGAACCCTCTGGACGGCGTGGAACCGCCCAAGCTGCCCAAGCTCAAGTCGAATACCCTGATTCACGAGGACATCACGGCACTGCTTGGCACCGCAGAGAAGGCGGTGGCGAAGCGAAGGGCGAAGGCCCTGATCCTGTTTCTTCTGGACACGGGGGCTCGCGCGTTTGAGGTCTGCGCGGTGATTGCGGACGACGTGGACTTCGCCAGCGGGAGGGTCCTTGCGACGGTCAAGGGCAGCAAACAGCGTTGCGCCTACCCAGGCCGGCGAGCTTTGTCAGCAACATAGTTGTATGTCGCGGACGAGCGACCCGAACCAGCGCAGATCAACGAGGACCGCTTGCTCTAGACCATAGACGGGCATCTCCTGGACCATTACGCTCTGCGCCATTCCATCGTGAGACCAGCACACAAGCGGGTGTAGCCGCCACCGCGCACGGTCTCAGACATACAGCGGCAATCAACCACGTGCGCAACGGGATGGACCTGGTTTCCTTGCAGCACTTGCTGGGACATAGCGACACCACGACCACAAGAGGCTACTTGGAGGCTCTCAAGGACGAGGACGTGCAGGAACAGGCAAGGAGAACGAGCCCGAGCGACAACCGGAGGCCGTGAGCTCCGCGCCCAAGAAAGCGGCTAGGATCTACCTGTGACAAACCACGCTTTCTATGATATACTAGGTCATTGGCGTCAAGCACTTGCCCAACTAGGAGGTGGGTGTGCGGAGATGGATGTTGCCCTTATTGGCTGGCGCAGTGATCCATCTGCAAATGGCTTGTGCAGCCGCTATCTCCAGACCACCCGCGACTCACACACTCACAGACCCGCCACAGCCAGCTCATACACCAATCCCAACTGGCACCCCAACCCCCGAGCTCACCGACACATTACTGCCCACTGACACACCCGAACCTACCGACACTCCAACGTGAGAGCCCACATCCACCCCCGAGCATAGGGAGGCTCCGGTCGTACAGGTTGTGGATTGAGACACGACCAGGGCAGATATCGTTGGAGAGCTGTACGCGGTTCGCTACGTAGGTAAGGACACGCCCGCGCTGGACGACCTATTGGGTAATGAGGCAAAGGCTGCGACCACTGCGTTGGTTGGTAGCCACCCTGTCTATGGGTAGATGGCGGAGGTGTCGATGGTTGAACCTGAGGATTATTGCATGGCCGCTACCAGTTGTCCGGAGTAGTGACGGAAGAACCTGGCAAGAAAAGGGGATGATGTGATGAGTACCAAGAAAAGCGCTGTCACGGTGTTGGCCGTTTGCCTACTGATCGCTGCGCACACCGGATGTGGCGAAGTCGAGGAGTCCTACGACTACATGCGCGAGCTTGAGGAAGCTGGCATCGCGATGCCAAGCCGCGGCTCCCCCCAGGAGAGTGCGGAGAGAGCATTTGAGGCTTGGGCGCAGCAGCAGGAGACGCCGTACAGAAACCCACAGTATCGCGTACTTCAGGATGACGGCGAGTTTGCCACAGTGCGAATCACGGCTGAATTCAAAGAGGGGACTACAGAACCTTGGGTGGAGAAAGAGAGTGACGTGGAATGCCAACTCGTCGGAGAGAGTTGGCAGTGCGATCAGGAGATGAGTTTCCAGCCGACGCAAGCCGAGTAAGAGAGAGCTCTGCCCTCGACTGCGGTCGCCCGGGTTGATACAGCAGACGGCAGGTTGACCTGGGCGGAGAGCGCAAGTGACACGGCGACCCGGCCTCCGCAGAGGGTGTGGATGCGGTACGGGACGGCCAGGATCGTTCAAGAAGGCAACCTGCAACAGCGCGAGCGACACACATCGGGGCAGGACAACGAAGATGTCGCCAGGCGGAATGTGTCTGCTACTACCGGCAGCTGACGGAATCGGGATTGCCGAAGGGAACTGTCTGCGCTCGTCCAGAGGCTTGACAATGCGCGCGTATCCGGTAGAATGTGAAGCAGTCCGGGCGCGTAGCTCAGTTGGTCAGAGCGCTACACTCACATTGTAGAGGTCAGGGGTTCGAGTCCCTTCGCGCCCACACAACGCCGGATGGTGGCCGGCGAACAGGGTTGGACAGCGAAAAGTGGCCAGGGGGGCGGCCACTTTTCGCGTTGCAGCCT
>JASFVG010000229.1:0-7493 GCA_050049955.1 Anaerolineae bacterium
ATGTCCACAGCGGTTAAGACCATAGATCGCCTCGTGAGGATCGTTGACTGCTTCTCGCCAGCTCGCCTGGCCTGGACCTTGACGGATCTGAGCGAGGAACTTGACCTACCAAAGAGCACCCTGCACCGATTCCTACGCAGCCTTGATGCCCACGGCATTCTCCGCCAGGATGCCGAGACGAAGCACTGGCGCCTCGGCTACCGTCTATTCGTTTGGGGAAGCCTGGCCGAGAGAAGCACCGCGCTGCATGACGTTGCGAGGCCCGTGATGCGTGACCTGACAGCGCAGACCGGGGAGACATCTCTCCTCACCATCTACCATGCTGGTGAAATCGTGTGTGTGGAGAAGATCGAGTCACCGCACTCTGTGCGCCTCGCGCTGGACGTGGGTACTCGGCGGTCGCCTCACGCAGGGGCTTCATCCAAGGTGCTCATGGCGTTCCTACCCGCGGACGAGATGGAGCTCATCGTGCGCGACATGGGGCTGCCGAAACTATGCGCGAATACCATCACCGACAAGCAGGAGCTGGAGGCTGAGCTTGGCAGGATTCGAGAGCTCGGCTACGCTGAGAGTTTAGAGGAGACCGATCTGGGCGCCTGGGGGGTTGCCACGCCGATCCGTGACTGGGACGGCGATGTCATCGCCGCCATCGGCGTGGCCGGTCCAACTTCTCGCTTCGGGGAGGAGCTCGCCCGAGACTACGTGATGAGGTGCGAAGAGGCGGCCAGGCGCGTCTCTTCTGCACTGTTTGCCGAGAGCTGAGCCCGGGTTCGTAGGCCGGCTGGCACCGTCGGTCGGCGCGGACCGCAACTCACGGATGGCCCGGGGTGCTTGAGAATGAGAAGGGCCAGCCAGTGGCTGAGTGGAACCTGGAAGTCTCAGCAGGTATGGGGGTGTTGATGGCGCGACTCAAAGGTGTCGACATACTGACAGGGAAACAGTTCACCCGTGAGAGCCTGGATCAGATACTCTACGTTGCGCGCAGCATGGACGAGGCTCTCCGAGCGGACCGCTCCCTCCAGCAGCTCGATGGCTACGTGGTGGCATCCCTGTTCTTCGAACCGAGCACGCGCACCCGTCTTTCGTTTGAGACGGCGATGCATCGGCTCGGCGGCGCCGTCGTTGGGTTCGCCGAGGCCGGCACCTCATCGGTTGCGAAGGGCGAGTCGCTCAAAGACACGATCCGCACCGTGGGCCAGTACGTGGACGTGATCGTGATGCGGCACCCGGAGATCGGGTCGGCCAGGCAGGCCGCCGAGGTGGCAACCGTCCCAGTGATCAACGGCGGCGACGGGGCAGGACAGCATCCCACGCAGGCCCTGCTCGATCTGTACACCATCCAGCAGGAACGCGGCCAGATTGACGGAACCACCATCGCCCTGTGCGGCGATCTCAAGAACGGCCGAACGGTGCACGCAGGCGTTGAGCTGTACCGTAACTATGACTGCCGCTTGATCTTCGTCGCACCGGAACAGCTCGCTATGCCCCCGGCCGTCACGGAGGGGTTGTTGGAGCGCGGAGTCACCGTTGAGCAGACGGCTGAGCTGGAACCAGCCCTGGCCCAGGCGGACGTCGTCTACATGACGCGAATCCAGAAGGAACGCTTCGCCGACCCTGCCGAGTACGAACGTCTGAAGGGCAGCTACGTGCTTAACCGCGACATGGTTGAGCGGATTAATCCAGACATCACCATTATGCATCCGTTGCCTCGCGTCAACGAGATAAGCTCCGGAGTGGATGGACTGGCCGGCGCGGCCTACTTCCGGCAGGCACGGAATGGCATCCCTGTGCGCATGGCGCTGCTGGCCATGGTACTTGGACAGGCGTAGGGAGGGGAGGCGTCGTGGACGAACCCGCTTTCCAGATCCTGGGAACGGACTCTCGCCGAAAGAACGCGGTGGCCCGCGTGACGGGCCGCGAGGTCTATTCCGTCGACGTCACGTTGCCGGGCATGCTGCACGGCCGGGTGCTCGTCAGCCCCTTCGCGCATGCTCGCATCAAGGCCATCGATACCAGGGAGGCGGAAGCGATAGGGGCCGTGGTCCTCACGTTCGATGACATCCCCAAGGTACGGTACAACGAGCGCATTATCACCACGCCGCCGTTGCTACACAAGGATTTCTATGTGCTGGCGGATAAGGTGCGGTACCGGGGTGAGGCTGTTGCCGCAGTGGCGGCGGAGTCCGAGGAGCTGGCGGAGAAGGCAGTGCGCAGCATTCACGTCGAGTACGAGCCGCTCCCCGCCCACATCGACGTCGTAGAGGCCACGGCGAAGGGAGCCGAACCGATCTACGACACCGTCCTCTTGGGGGGCGAGCTGGTCAAGATTGAGAACAACGTAGCATGCACGCGTGATATCGACGAGGGGGACGTGGAAGCGGCCTTCGCTGAGGCCGACGTTGTGGTGGCTGGCACATTCACGACCCCCAAGGTGTATCACGCCCAGATGGAGCCCAAGACGGCCGTCTGTGCCCCAGAGCCTGACGGCGGCCTCACAGTCTGGTGCACCACCCAGTCTATCCACAACGTTCGCATCGTCCTGGGCGAGATCTTTGACCTCCCACTGAGCAAGATCAACGTGAAGCGCGTTCCGATCGGTGGCACCTTTGGGTCGAGCATCCAGATGAATCCGCCCATCCCTATCGCGACCGCCCTGGCACTGAAGGCCCGGCGACCCGTCAAGGTGTCGATGACGCGGGAGGAGGATGCACACGATCACGCCCGGTATGGTACGCGAATCGACCTCAAGCTGGCCGCAAGAGGAGATGGAACGCTGCTTGGAGCGGACATGGTCCTCATCGCCGATACTGGCGCCCACAACATCCAGCCCTACTCATTCCTGGGTGTCTGCGCTGGCTGGCTGGTTTCGCTGTATCGCATCCCGGCCGTCCGCTACAGGGGGACGGCGGTGTACACCAACACTACCCCCTCCTGCGCCATGCGGGGCTTTGGCAATCCCCAGGTCACGTTCCCAGCGGAGTCGCTGATGGACGAGCTGGCCCACGAACTGGACATCGACCCGGTGGAGCTGCGACTGAGAAACTACGTGGGCGCAGGCGACACCTTCTGGGGCCAGGGTCCTTTGGTGCGCTCGATTGTCCAGAGCGATGGCGTTCCCGAACTGCTGGAGCGCGGCAAGCAGGCCATCGGTTGGGAGAACCGGCAGCCAAGTGGATCCCAGACCGGGCGCCATCGTGGAGGCATAGGAATGGCCCGCGGTTTCCACACATCCAGCGCAGGCGCACCACGGCCGGGAGACGTGATCGACTTCTCCGGCGCCATGGTGAAGATCAATGTCGATGGGTCTGTGGATGTGATCACGGCCTTGATGGATCATGGGGGCGGGACGCACGAGGCGGTGGCCAAGCTGGTGGCGGAGGCATTTTGCGTGTCGCTGGATAGGGTCGATCTCGCGCCCGCCGAGACCCGGTCGACCGTCTACGACGTCTGTACCCACGCCACGCGCGGCGTGTATGCCGGAGGAGGCGCCGCCCTGAAGGCGGCCGAGACCGTGCGGGCGGACGTCGTGAGCACGGCTGCCCAGTTCATGAACGTGATGCCCGGGGCTCTGCAGCTCAAGCTGGACAGGGAACAGGGGCAGTGCGTGATCTACGCCCCGGCGATCCCGGAGCGAACGATGACACTGGCCGAGCTGGCCACCCGCTGCTGGTCTGAGAGCAGGAAGACCTTGGCCGCGGTGGAGAGCTACCGTGCGACGCACTGCCCGCCAGCCTACGTGACCGTGTTCGTCGATGTCGAGGTCGATACCTGGACGGGACAGGTGGAGACGAAACGCGCTGTGATGGGCAGCGACTGCGGTACGGTGATCAACCCCAAGTTGGCTGCGGGGCAGCTGGAGGGCGGTCTATCGATGGGGGCCGGCTACGCCCTGTACGAGGCCATGAGATGGGACAGGGAGGGGCACCTTCTCTCGGGCGGCTACTGGATCGACGCCAAGACACCGTCGATCGGCGAGACGCCACTCGTGGAGGACCTGGAGGTGCAATTCGCCGATACCTACGAACCGACCGGGCCCTTCGGTGCGAAGGGAATCGGTGAGGCCGCCACGAACCCGGTTGCGGCGGCCTATGCGAATGCCATCTACAACGCCATTGGCATCCGCTTCCACGACCTTCCCATCACTCCCGAGAGGATCCTGATGGCCCTGGAGGACGGCAACGATGAGTGACCACGAACGCGACTGCCGTCCGGCCCACGGCATGACCAACTCGCACCTCCTGACGCAGGCCTTCGATTACCACCGCCCGGCCACGACCGATGAGGCGGCGATGCTTCTCGCGGAGCTCGACGGGCAGGCCGCCGTCCTTGCGGGTGGTACCTTTCTGCTGGTACAGATGAAGATGGAGCAGATGGCTCCTCGATGTCTGATCGACATTGGCGGGCTGCCGGGGCTATCGGGTATCAGCCATGCACGCGATCATTTGCAGATCGGCAGCGCCACCACCATCTGGGACTTGCGCAATGCGCCTAGGGTCCGAGCTCACTACGCTGCGCTGGCGGAGGCGTGCGGGGCCTTCGGTTCGACCCAAATCCAGTTGACCGGCACCCTTGGCGGCAACATTTGCAGCGGCTCGCCGGCTTCCGACACGGTTCCCGCCCTCGTGGCGCTGGGCGCGGAGCTGGTGCTGGTTGGCAGAGAAGGGGAACGAACCGTACCTGTCGAGCGATTCCTATTGGGGCCAGGAAAGACCGCCATCGCCGAGGGCGAGCTGTTGACCGCTGTCCGAATTGCGAAGCCGGCGCGACAGGCAGGCAGCGCCTTCGTCAAGCTTGCCCGCGTGCGGGCCGATCTGGCCAAGGCGAGCGCGGCGGCCGTGATCGTGAGGGACGGGGACCGCGTTTCGGATTGCCGGCTGGCCTTGGGTGCCGTGGCGCCCTCAGTGATGCGCGCGCGCGCGGCTGAGGAGTTGCTCCTGGGCAAACCGTTCAGCACGGACCTCGCGCTGGCGGCTGGGCGTGCAGCATCCGACGAGGTCTCCCCGATCGACGACGTGCGCTCCACCGCTCACTACCGGCGCCGCGTCGTCAGAGCCCTGACCTACGACGTTCTCATCACGGCGTGGCAGCGTGCAGGAATGTCGAGGGGCGACGGATCCGGGGAAGGAGCGAACGCCCGACCAGGAGGCGTGGTGATCCGCGGTGCCGGCGAGCATTGGGCCGTGCCGCGGATCCGTAGCCTCGGCGCGGATGAGACGGGAGTCATCACGCTTAACGTGAACGGGGTGGAGCGCCGGCTGCGGGTCACGTCGAACGAGCTCCTTATCAATGTCCTTCGCGAGCGACTGAACATGACCGGGACGAAGTATGGCTGCGGAATCGGCGAATGCGGCGCTTGCACCGTGCACGTGGACGGCATTCCCATGCTTTCCTGTCTGACGTTGGCCGTCGGCGTTGACGGCTGCAACGTCACCACGGTTGAGGGTCTGCAGGGGCCCGCCGGCGAGCTGGATCCTATCCAGGAGGCTTTCGTTCAGGAGGCGGCGTTCCAATGCGGGTATTGCACGCCGGGGATGCTGATGATGACCAAGCGATTGCTCGCTGAGGAACCGGCCCCCGACGAGGGTGATATCCGGGACTACCTGAAGGGGAATCGCTGTCGCTGCACCGGGTTCTCCGCTATCGTGCGAGCGGTCAGGAGCTGTGCCGAAGAATGGGCTGTGAGAGACGAAACGTGAGGTGAGAGGAGCCAGGTATGCTGCCAAGGTTTGAACTGCTTATGCCCGAGTCGCTCCCGGAGGCACTGATGCTACTGGGTGATGGGGAGCCAGATATCAGCCCCCTGGCGGGAGGCACGAATCTCATCCCCGACATGCGCTCCGGCAAGCGCCGTCCTGGTGTTCTGGTGAACGTCCAGGGGCTGCGGGAGCTGCGGGAGATACGCCGAGACGACGGCCACATCGTTGTCGGGGGCGGTGTGACCGTCGCACAGCTGCTGAAGAGCCAGCTGGTGGCCGAGCACGGTGCCGTGCTGGTCGCGGCGGCGCGGCGCTTTGCCAACCCTCTGGTCCGAAACCGGGCTACGGTTGGTGGCAACCTGGGAAACGCTTCCCCCGCTGCCGATATGGCGCCGCCCCTGCTTGTCCTGGACGGCGAGGTCGAACTCTCCACCAGCGACGGCCGGCGCTGGGTACCCCTCCATAACTTCTTTGTCCACGTGTGCGACACTGTCTGTGAGCCGTCGGAGCTCATCACCGCCGTGCGCTGGCCCATGCCAAAGGCGAGGAGCGTCGGCAACTTCCACAAGGTGATGCTCCGAAAATCCATGGCGATCGCTGTTGTCAGCGCCGCGGCGCAGATCGCCTTGGATGAGGAGGGTTGCTGCGAGGAGGTCCGCATCGCGCTGGGAGCCGTCGCGCCCACGCCCGTTCGAGCCTATGAGGCGGAGGAGCTCCTCAAGGGGGAGCGGTTGACCCCGGAGCATATCGAGAGGGCTAGACCCCTCGCTTTTGGGGCCGCCAGCTGTATCGATGACGTGCGGAGCTCGGCTCAGTATCGCGAGCAAGTGACTGCCGTGGTTGTGCGGCGACTGCTGACTCGGCTGGCCGAGGACTGCGAGGCATGGGGAGGGGACCGATGAGGCAGAGGTTGACGGTTACCGTGAATGGACACCTGCACGAGGTAGTGGTACTGCCGAGTGTGACGTTGCTCCAGCTCCTTCGCCGGCTTGGTTACACCGACGTCAAGAACGGCTGTGAGAAGGGCGACTGCGGTGCCTGTGCCGTACTCCTCGATGGCGAAGCGGTGAACAGCTGCCTGGTCCTGGCCTGGCAGGCCGAAGGGGCAAACGTCGTCACCAACGCAGGGCTTGGGGACGTTGAGCATCCGCATACGATCCAGGAGGCCTTCGCAGACGCGGGCGCCGTCCAGTGTGGTTACTGCACCCCGGGGATGATCATATCGGCCAAGGCGCTGCTGGATAGGAAGCCGGATCCCAACGAGGAAGAGATTCGGGAGGCCATTTCGGGCAACTTGTGCCGGTGCACTGGCTATGCGCAGATCATCGAAGCGGTCCGCGCTGCTGCTGGGCAGCTCCGGGAAACGGGGGGTGAATCGTGAATCCAGAGGTCAAACCGCTGCCTGCCACTGAGCTTCAGGCTATGCGTCAGGTGGGCAGGCCGCTCCGGCGTGTCGATGCTCTGGGGAAGGCGACTGGGGCGACGGCCTATGCCGCCGATTTCGAGATGCCCCGCATGCTCCACGCCAAGGTGTTTCGCAGCAGTGAGGCCTCGGCCCGCATCGTTCAGTTGGATGTCAGCAACGCCCGAGACCTGGACGGCGTCGCGTGTGTCCTCACCGCGGCCGACCTGCCCGGCGCTGAGCTGGCGACGGATATGCCTGGGCAGACGGGGCGGGAGCAGCGCAAGGGCTCCAAGGCCCCGGTGCTTGCCTCCGATCGGGTACGGTTCTTTGGTGAGCCCATTGCTCTCGTGGCCGCCGAGGAGCTTGAGATCGCAGAGCGCGCGCTGGACCTG
>JASFVG010000230.1:0-7478 GCA_050049955.1 Anaerolineae bacterium
AGGCTACCCCGTAGAGACGGAGGCGAATGAGGTGACCGAGACCTACGAATTTGCCGCCCTCGAGACTGGCGAGACCGACGCGGTCGCTATCGCCCAAGAGCGGGCGCAGGCGTTCCTGGCGGAGTGGAAGCCGACCATTGGCGCTGACGCACTCTTCGAGAACATGAACGACGGCGACGCCTCCAACGATCCCTTCGTTCTGAGCGTGCGCTCGGAGGAACACTACGCCCTCGGACACCTCGCCGGCGCGTTCAACGCAAATCCGTGGCGCCAGGTCGCGACCGCTGAGAATCTGGCTCACATGCCGACGGACAAGCAGATCGTAAGCTACTGTTACACGGGGCACACGGGGCAGGTCGCGGCGACGGTTCTGGGCCTTCTTGGCTACGACGTGACCAACCTCAAGTTCGGGATGATGGGGTGGACCGACGACGCCGGAGTGCTGGCCACCGCTCCGTTCGAGGCTGCGGCCGGCTTCCCGGTCGAATCGGCGGCTGGAGTTGCCAGCGGGGACGAGTTCGCGACGCTGGCGGACCACATCTCCGCTCAGCTGGCAGAGTGGAAACCTGTCATCACAGCCGACGCGCTATTCGAGAACCTCAACGATGGGGATGAGACGAACGATCCTTTCGTCCTGAGCGTCCGCTCTCGCGAGCACTACGAGCTCGGGCACGTGCCCGGGGCCTATAACATCCCGTGGCGCGGAGTCGCCGACCCGCAGAGCCTCGCATCGCTGCCCACGGACAGACAGATCGTGGTCTACTGCTACACCGGTCACACCGGCCAGGTCGCAGCTTCGATCCTCAACTTCCTGGGCTACGACGCGACGAACCTGAAGTTCGGGATGATGGGGTGGACCGACGACACCGAGGTGCTGGCGACAACCCCGTTCGCGGCCGCCCCCGGCTACCCGGTGGAGATCGAGGCGAACGAGTTGGCCGAGACCTACGATCCCCCCACCCTCGCGACAGGCGAAGCCACTGCGGTTGCGATCGCACAAGCCAGGGCTCAGTCCTTCCTGGAGGAGTGGAAGCCGGTCGTCGGCGCTGACGCGCTCTTTGAGAACCTCAACGACGGCGACGAGACGAACGATCCGTTCGTCCTGAGCGTCCGATCTGGCGAGCACTACGAGGTCGGACACATTGCTGGCGCGTACAACATCCCGTGGCGCGAGGTTGCGAACGCAGAGAACCTGGCATACCTGCCCACCGATCAGCAGATCGTGGACTATTGCTACACTGGTCACACGGGGCAGGTCGCGGCCACGGCCTTGGCATTGCTCGGCTACGACGCCACGAACCTGAAGTTTGGCATGATGGGCTGGACGGACGATGCTGAGGTGCTAGCCACCACCCCGTTTGCCGCTGCCGCTGGCTATCCCGTCGAGACCGAGGTCAATGAGCTGGTCGGTGCCCCAGGTGAGGGTGACGCGCTTGCGGAGCTCATCACAGAGAGGCTGTCCGAATGGAGCCCGGTGATCAGTGCCGAGGCCTTGTTTGAGAACCTCAGCGACGGCGATGAGGCGAACGATCCCTTCATCGTAAGCGTTCGCTCCCCGGAGCACTACGACGTCGGCCACATTCCCGGCGCCTACAACATACCCTGGCGCGCGATTGCAGACTCGGATAGCCTGGCGATGCTGCCAGCGGATGAGCCGATCGTGGTCTACTGCTACACCGGGCACACGGGCCAGGTGGCGGCCACCATACTGAACTTCATGGGCTACGACGTCACGAACCTCAAGTTTGGGATGATGGGCTGGACAGATGATACGGACGTCCTGGCCACGACGCCATTCGCAGCCGCCGCAGGCTACCCGGTGGAGGCAGAGGCGACCGAACTCGTTGAGACGTACGCCGCGCCCGAACTTGACGTTGCTGAGCGTGAGGCCACGGTCATCGTTCAGGCCCGTGCCCAGGCGCTACTAGCTGACTGGAAACCTACGGTCAGCGCCGACGGTCTGTACGAGAATCTCACTGACGGGGACGAGACGAACGATCCCTTCATCTTGAGCGTCCGCTCCGCCGAGCACTACGCGCTGGGCCATATCGCTGATGCGTACAACATCCCCTGGCGCGAGGTCGCGACCCCGGGGAACCTGGCCTATCTGCCGACGGAGCAGCAGATCGTGGACTACTGCTACACGGGCCACACGGGTCAGGTCGCCGCAACGGCCCTGGGCCTGCTGGGATACGACGTTACCAACCTCAAGTTCGGCATGATGGGCTGGACAGACGACGCCGAGGTCCTGGCCACGCAGCCCTTCGTTGCGGCCGGAGGGTACCCGACGGAATAGGGGCCTGGTCCAAGAGCCTGGACGCGGGCCCTAGACTGGGGCAGGCCTCGGCCTCAATGGGGGCCGAGGCCTGCCCTGAACAGATCCATGCGGTTCGAAGGAGGCTCTATGAAGAGAACCAAGCTGCTACTGGTGATGGCGGCCGTCCTGGGAAGCGGGCTGCTAGGCGCCTGTCAAGGTCGAGGCACGCGTCCCGACGTTGCGCCGGCCGTTCCTCCTCCAACACCTGTGGCGAGGGTTGGCTCCGCAGAGAACGGAAGCGGACAGGACGAGCCGGCGACCGACCTGGCATCACGTTTCCCGCTGCCTGCCCCAGAAGCTGGAGCTCATGAAGCTGAGCTCGACGACAGCCAGTGCATCAAGTGTCACACAGACGAAGCCGCAGTCAAAGCCCTGGCTGTTGAGCCCGAGGAGGAAGAGCAGCTCTCCGAGGGAGAGGGGTGAGGTGGAGAGTTGCCTCCGTTGGAGGCATGGGAGAAGGTCTTCGTCGAAGACTCGTTCCTGGCCACGTACCACGCGCGTTTCGGTTGCATCGCCTGCCACGGTGGGACTGGTGGAACGGACGACATGGAGGTCGCGCACACCGAGATGGTACGCGACCCGCATCCCACCAACTCTGAGACGTGCCAGCTCTGCCACGCGGACATCTCGGAGTCACACGTTGATAGCCTGCACTGGGATCTGGAAGGCTACATGACCGTGCTGTCTGCGCGGAGCGATGCGGCACACTGGGACCAGCTCATGGTAGCGTACGACAACCATTGCACCGAGTGCCACGCATCGTGTGGTCAGTGCCATATCAGCCGTCCGACTGTCAACGAAGGCGGCCTGCTGGATGGGCACAACCCCAAGGGGCAGCCGCCGATGAATAACACGTGCACAGGCTGCCATGGCAGCCGAGTCAACGATGAGTACAAGGGAAAAAACGAGACGGCGGAAGGGGGACGGTACCCGGCGGACGTGCACTACAACCCCGGCGGGATGGCGTGCTTCGAGTGCCACGAGGGAGAGACGCTGCACGGCGCAGACGGGGACTTCGACCATCGCTACGATGGGCCGGAGAGCCCTTCCTGCACGGCCCCCGGCTGTCACGGGAACGTCTCGCCTCAAGGCGACATCGATCAGCATAGCGAGACGCACCTGGCGAAACTAAGCTGCCAGACTTGCCACTCTGTAGCCTATAAGAGCTGCTACAACTGCCACGTTCAGCAGACCGACGAAGGTCAGGCTTACTACAGGGTAGATCCCTCGCAGATGGCGTTCAAGATTGGTCACAATCCGAGGAAGAGCCCAGAGCGACCATGGGAGTATGTGCCTCTGAGACACGTGCCCATCGCGCGGGACTCGTTCGCCTACTATGGCGAGAACCTGCTACCGAACTTCGATGCACTGCCCACCTGGGCGTACGCGACGCCGCACACGATCCAGCGCGTCACGCCGCAGAATGCATCGTGTGATGCCTGTCACGGCAACCCGGAGGTCTTCCTGACGGAGGAGGACGTGCTGCCGGAGGAGCGCGTCGCCAACCAGGATGTCATTGTTCGCGAGGTGCCGCCGCTTCCCTAGCCTGCGTCTCCAGCATCGTGAGGAAGACGAATACGTAAGCCCCCGGCAATACTCGCCGGGGGCTTGGTCTATGTCGGTCTGGTCGTGTGGGTCCTGCCAGGCGGATCAGACCTCCAGAGACCGTGCTATCTCCTCGCGATGCTCCGCGACGAAGCCCCACAGCGCGGTCTCCGCTGGCGTTCTCGATGCGGAAGCGTTGCGCACGACATACAACTGGCGCTCCAAGTGGAGCCCCTCGACAGGCACAACTACCAGGCGGCCCGACTCGATTCCGCGGATGGCCGCCACCCGGGATATGAAGGCGATGCCAAGTCCGTGCTCCACCGCCATTTCGATCGCCTCCGAGTTCCCCACAGACATGACCACGTCTAGTTCGTCGAGATGAATATGGTGCTCCGCCAGGCCTTGCTCCAGCATTAGACACGTGCTGCAGCCCTCCTCGCGCGTGATGAAGCGCTGACCCAAGAGCTCACCGGGGAGAACACTGGCACGGCGGGCAAGGGGATGATCCGCTGGCACGATCAGCACGACGTGGTCGGTGAAGAACGGCTGGCACTCCATGTCGCGATGTACAATCATGTTGTCGGAAATGCCCACCTGAGCCTCTTGAGCCAGCAGCGGGTCCACCACTGAGTCACACTGGCACATGTCGATGGTGATCCGGACCATCGGGTACTCTCGATTGAACCTGGCAGCCAGCAGGGGTAGACCGTACTTCCCGGCCGTCGTCGTACACCCGATGGTGACGTGACCGGCAACCTCGCCCTCCAACGCCCACATCGTCTCCTCGATCTCCCGCCCCGCACCTAGGAGGTCTCGCGCCATCGGCAGCAGGATCACGCCCTCCGCAGTCAGCTGGACACTGCGCCCCGACCGGCGAAAAAGCCTAACGCCCAGATGGCGCTCAAGGGAGTGAATCCTCTGGCTAACCGCTGGCTGGCTGAGATGGAGCCGGCGGGCCGCCTCCGAGAAGTTCTCCGTCTCGGCAGCAACGACGAAGACTTGCATCTCCAGCAGGTTGAGCATGACACCTCTCCCGTGTGCGACATAGACTGCGCTTCGAAGTCAACCGCCGCTAGCCCGCGTGGGCAAACCGGCAGGGGGACTTCGAATCATGATACACCGGACGGTATCTATCGGCCAGTCGGTAACACGCAGCTTCTGGGACCGAACCCAACCCGTATATAGACATGGTGGCTTTCGACCCGCGCTTCAGGTCTGGGGGCTGCGCTACCGCAATGGTGCGCAGGGATGGGGGCTTAGGGAAAGCGGCCCAGGGGTGCATGGCCACACGTGGGCGGCCCAGTGAGATGAGACCAGAAAAAGCCGGGAAGGAATCGCTCCTCCCCGGCCTGAGCCGTCCTCGCACCCGGATTTGACCGGCTATTCTATGGCGTCTTCTAGGGCCTCGTAACACTTGGCGTGGTGTTGCTTGACGTAGTCCTCGGGCATCCATCCGAATAGCATACCGTCGATGGCGCCCTTCATCAGAGGGTGCATCACCGAGAGCATGAAGTGGACCAAGAAGAAGGCCCCGTACGCTATGGTGCAGAGATCGTGGAGGAACACGCTCCATCGGAAAGCCCAGAGCGGCACGACGCCCTTTCCGAACCACATGACTAGGCCAGTGACGATGAATCCCAGCATACAGATCACAACAACCAGGTAGAAGAGCTTCTGGCCTGTGTTGTACTTGTCCTGAGGCGGCATCGCCTCTTCATCGCCCAGGAAATAGTAGGCAGGTGCTGCCCGCAGCCAGCCCAGGTCTTCCGTGCTCCAGGTGAAGACGCGCTTCATCGCGGCGAGGAGCTCCTGGGGAGATAGAACGACGTAGATGATGGGCACGAGCATGAAGGCAACCGCGCCAAGTCGATGGGCGAGACGAATGGCGTAGCCACCCTCCCCCGCTCCCAACGACGCGCCGAGCCAGGGTACGTAGATGATCACGCCGGTGACCATCAACACAGCAAATGCTGCCGTGTGTAGCCAGTGCACCAGGCGCTGAGCCGCGTTGAACATCATGACAAGCCGCTTTGAAGCTGCCATCTAGATCTCCTCTACCTTGATTCGACTGCGGGCAACGAGCCAGGCTACCACCAATCCCAGACCCGTCGCGCCCACCGCGACTCCGCCCAAGGGCTGGATGACGCGCTGCCAGACTGCGGAGAACATAATCGGGGGCTCAGGGTCTTCGGGCAACCCGTAGGCTGCCGGCTTGTCCAGCAGCACACTGAGCCGATGGAGCCCTCCAGCCTCCCTTGTTCCGTAGACGCTTGCATCGCTGTAGCCCGCAGCCTGTAGATCGGCCACCCTGAGCTGTGCATCCGCCACCAGGACCGAGCGTTTGCCCCAGGACAGCGCCCCAGTGGGGCACGCCTCAGCACAGGACGGGCCACCATAGCCCGCCCTCACCTTATCCTGACAGAACGTGCACTTGGCGGCCAACGCCTCGCCGGTGGGAGCATTCGCTCCGCCCAGGTGGGGCACACCAAAGGGGCAGAACTGCGTGCAGTACCCGCATCCGTTGCACTGTTCGGCGTCGAGGGCGATGAAGCCCTTTTCGTCCTTGTGGAGGGCCTTGGTCGGGCAGACCATCACGCAAGCCGCATCGCTACAGTGCATGCACTGGTAGTTGAAGAACGGATGGTCCTCCAGCTCCACGCCTTGCCGTTGCTGGATGAGGTTCCATTTCACGGCGGACAGAGCCGTGGGCGGCGTTGGCTCCAACGGCAACTCGTTGTACTCCTTGCATGCCTCCTCGCAGGCGCGACATCCGATACAGCGGGATGCATCATACAGAATGGCTACCTCATCCATCGTGCGTCCGGCCGCACGCGCGCGCCCCGTTGGCGCGACAAGAAAGCCACCCAAGCCCGCTCCCGCAAGCTTGAGGAAACCTCTGCGATTGACTGATTCCTTCTCGTAGTTGTTCATTGACATCCCCCAGGAGAGCTATTCGACAGCCTTGGACCGACGACTCTGCAGCGCCACGCCAACTACTACGCTGATCACGATGCCGATGCCGAGACCGATCACCAACACCCCCAGCCAACCGAGCTCATCCCGATACGCGATCTCAGTCGTGGGTGGATGGCCGGTCCAGACAAACTGGCTCGCCTCCTCAGCGTCGTAGCCCGCCACGGTCCAGTCGAAGCTCCCATCTGGCCCGTGACAGTCCTCACACTCGATCACGTCACCTGCCGGCTCAACAACGTAGTTCAGGGCGTGCACGTTGTCGTTGACGAGCTCCCAGTTCTCTAGTGCCGCCTGCGGATGGCACCGCACACACGCCTGCGGGATCTCGTACGTCTCCAAGCCGGGATGCGGCATGATGGGTGGTACCTGCTCGACGATCACAGCAGTGTTGGCCGCCAGCTCCTGTGCGTCCACATCGTCGGCTGTCAGGAACAGCTCGTAGTTCTCATGGCAGCTGTCACAGCTTTGATTCTGCGCCGTAGCCCGCTGGATGTTGTGGGGCGTGGCGTATTTCCAAGTAGGGGCGTTGTCGAACTCTGGCAGCACGTATTCGTCGTAGAATGCGAACGTGTCCGGGGCGACTGGCACGTGCCTCAGCAGGACGTAGTCCCATGGCCTCTCATCGCTCTGGCGGGGATTG
>JASFVG010000231.1:0-7475 GCA_050049955.1 Anaerolineae bacterium
TCCCGCGGCTGTCGGTTGGGACTACCGACACGGCCGGTACCGCTGAGGACACCGCTTCCCCGCCCCTCGCGCGTGGCGGTAGTACCAGGTGATGGTCTTGTCCATACACCGCCGGTGGCGCTTGTGCACGACTGCGCCGCAGGAAGGACAGACGGCGACATCGGGCGAGTCGGGTCCGGCGACGACGGGGACGCCCGGGCCGGCCTCGTCGGCCCGGCCCATGACCATTGCCTGGCGCATGCTGGAAATCCTTTCACTGGTGGTGGACCATCCAGTATACCACAGGGAGGCTCCGACATGAAGGGCTGAGGGGCTGTTTCTTGTGGCTTACGTTAGACTCTTTTTGTGGCGTTTGTTAGACAGTTTTCTTGGCGCATGTTGGATCATGTCGCAACGCTTCGCGTTGCTTACGGCAGTTTCGCCAGACGACGGCGAGACTGCTCTGCCCTGCGTGGTTATCGGGCATGTCGCATCGCTTCGCGTTGCTTACGGCAGTTCTCCCCTGCGGCGAGAACTGCTGCTGCCCGCAGTTTGGCGCCACAGGGGGCAAACCGCCAAGCCGATCGCAGATCGGCCGCCCAACCATAGTTGGGCCCTCAACTGCGTTGAGGAGGCCAGAGGAAGAACAAAGCCCCGACGATGCGGGGCTTCGTTCGGTACGTGGCCTGCGAGCACGCCCAATCAGATATGGCTCACGACGTTGCTGAACATGTTTCCGACCGCCGGGCCAAAGATGGCCAGAATCACAATGACGATGATGGCCACGAGAAGCATAATCAAAGCGTACTCCGTCAGGCCCTGCCCTTCCTCATGGGGTAGGAATAGCATTCGCCTCACCTCCTCCGCGTTCAGCTTGCCAAAGGCACCGGCACCTTTGGCTGGCTCCATTCTACCATATCTGGCGCCAATTCTCAATAGCACCTTCTTACCATAACCTCGTGCCGCTGCCGCACCGCTCTCGCGGTGCTTACGGCAGTTTGGCGCCTGAGGCGGCAAACTGCAAGGCCGATCGCAGATCGGCCGCCCATCCGAAGTTGAGTCAGTGTCGGGCTCGCGCCCCAGGCCCGGATCATGTCGCTGGGCTAGTGCCCAGCTTACGGCAGTATCCCCCTTTCGGGGGAAACTGCAAGGCTGAATGGGGCCGTTGCTTCGCTTAAGTCAGTTTCCTAGGCCAGCACGAGACTTGATGGTCGGCAATTCTGCAGCGCAGGCGGCACACTGCCAAGTCTATCCCAGATCGGCCGCTCGGCCGAAGTTGAGCCAGTGTCGGGCTAGTGCCCAGCTTACAGCAGTTACCCCCTTTCGGGGGAAACTGCAAGGCTGAATGGGGCGGTTCTTTGCTTACGGCAGTCTCCTAGGCCGGCACGAAACTTGCTGGCCTGCAATTTGGCGGCGCAGGCGGCAAACTGCCAAGCCGATCAGCGGATCGGCCGCCCAACCCTGTTGAGAGCTCAGCTCCGCTGAGCAATCAGTCGACGGTGAGGGTCTTGCTGAGGTTCCTGGGGAAGTCGGGGTCGTAGCCACGTGCCACGCTCAGCCTGTAGGAGAGCAGCTGGAGGGGCACGGTGGCTAGCAGCGGGTTGATCAGCGGACCCGCGGGAGGGAGCTCGATCAGATCATCCACGTTCGCGGCCAGACGCGGATCGGCCTCACCGATGGCGATGGCCCGCCCGCCGCGGCAGGTGGTCTCGTTGATGCCGCTGATCATGAGCGGCACGTCCTCCGGGCCGGTGACGAATATGACTGGATAGCCGTCGTCAACGGCTGAAAGGGAGCCGTGCTTGAACTCGGTGGAGAGGATGCCCTCCCAGTGGGCGTAGGTGACCTCCTTGAGCTTCAGCGCGCCCTCGAGGGCGATGGGATAGGTGAGGCCGTAGCCCAGGCAGTACAGATCATCACGGGGCGCGAGAATCGGCTCGAGGGGCATCAGCTGGGGCTCGACGCCGGCCATCGTCCGTTCGAGAAGAGCAGGCACGTCGGACAGCAGAGCCGTGTCGCGACCGGCCATCCGCAGCGCCAGGTAGAGGAAGACTAGCGCCTGGTTCATGAACGTCTTGGTGGCCGGCACGCTGATCTCGTAGCCGCAGGCGAGGGGCAGGTACCGCTCGCTCTCGATCATAAGCGTCGAGCCGAGGACGTTGACCAAACCGAGGATGGTCATCCCACGCCCCTGCGCCACCTCCAGGGCGTTGAGCACGTCCTTCGTCTCCCCGCTCTGGCTCACGAAGAGGCCCACGTCCTGCGGGCCGATGGCGCGCCCGTACTGGGCGATGAACTGCGGCGCGAGCACTGGCACGGCGGGCCGACCCGCCACCCGGCCGAGGGCCACCGCCCCGATTAGGCAGGCGTGGTAGCTGGTGCCGCAGCCCACGAGGTAGAGATGGCCCGCGCCGGCCATCCCGTCGACCACCGGGTCGACGTGGGGCGACGAATCGAGCAGGTGGAGCAGCTCCCTGGCCACCTGGGGCTGCTCGTGGATCTCCTTCAGCATGAAGTGGGGATAGCCGCCCTTCTGGACCGTGGCCATGCTCTCCGCGATGGTCTCCGGATCCCGCTCGACCCGCCCCCCGTCGTGCACCCTCCAGAGCTTCGCTCCATCCGCGGTCAGCTCGACGATCTCCCCATCCTCGACCCGGACGACGCGGCGCGTCAGCGGCAGGATGGAGGGCAGGTCCGAGGAGACGCAGGTGGCGCCCTCGGCGAGGCCGACGACGAGCCCGGACCCTTTCTTGAGCGCGTAGAGGCGATGGTCGTCGGCCCGGCCGATGACGAAGGCATAGTCCCCCTCCAGGTCGTCGTAGGCGCGGCGGATGGCATCGATCGGCCCGCAGCCCTGGCGGAGGTACCGCTCCACCGCGTGGACGCAGGACTCGCCGTCGTTGGTGGAGCGGACGGTCATGCCCTCGCGGATGAAGGCCTCGCGCAGCTCGATGTTGTTGACCACGTTTCCGTTGTGAGCGCCGACCATGCCGCCAGCGGAGTCGAGATGGGGCTGGGCGTTCGCCTGGGATGGGGCACCGAACGTGGCCCAACGGAGCTGGACCATGCCGCGGGATCCGACCATCTCGGCGAACCCGAGCCGCTCGGCCACGTCGTCGACCCTGCCGACGTCCTTGCGCAGGTCGATGGCACCGTCGTCGTGCAGCGTGGCGCATCCGACGGAGTCATAGCCGCGGTAGGAGAGCCGCTGACCGGCCTCGGTGAGGATGGTTCCCAGGGGCTGTTGTTGGTTGACGACGATGCCGAAGATGCCGCACATATGGGATGTCCCTCTCTCTTGTCTAGGTTGCTGTGCTCAAAGCTGGTCGTGTCGGAAGACTGCGGCCGCTTGATATACGGCGGTTCTCGCCGGACGCCGCGAGACTGCTGAGCCCCGGGCGGTGATCGGGCTCGCGCCCGAGGCCCGGATCGCGGATCCGGGCCGAGCACGATTGAAGAGACTTGTTCGCCGTCGCTCGATTCGCGCCGACGGCCTGGATCACGGATCCGAGCCCAGCACCGCAGGGATGGCCCTGAATCCGCTCGATACTCTGTGCCCCGCAGTTTGGCGCCGCAGGCGGCAAACTGCCAAGCTCAGCCACGCTGAGCCATCAGCGTAGCTGAGCCCTGTTCCAGTCAAGGATTTGGTCAGATTGCGGGGCTGGTCGACTGAGGCGGCCAAGATCAGACCACCGGCGTTGGATTCTTGGGTTGTGGCACGCACGCTGACCGGCCGTCTAGGCCGACGCAGAGGCGAGTTCTCGCACGTCGACCTGCACCCGGGCCCGAACAGCTTCCTCAGCCTCTGCCAGCAGTTGCGCGGTGATCTCCTCCGAGACGTAGGCCTCGCCACAGTTGGCACACACCTGGGCCGGCACGTTCCGGAACACCAACACTGTCCGTCCGCGCTCCACCGTCACTGTCGTGTGGCCGGGCTCCGTCTCTCCGTGCCTGCAGATCACACACTTCATCATCGTCTCCTCGTATCGAACCCCGGCTCCCACTGGTCGGGGTTCGGTTCATAGACCGTGATGACTATCGTCTCGCGCTGATGCCGGTTGTCGGCAGCCACTACGTGTATGGGCCGCGCACCACGCCATCCCAACACGAGGCGGCTGGGGTACGGTTTATCGGTGGGGTAGGTCTCGATGGTCCTGCCCGTCGCCAACGCCTCCCGCACGTCCTCTACTTTGATTCCGCGCTCAAACATGCGTTGGATCGCGTGTACCCGAAACACCAGGTGTTCGCCGTCCACCATCGAAGATCTCCCAGATGCCTCTCAGGATGCGCCCCGCCTGAAGAGATGCTGGACAAGCCCGCCATCCCCCAGTGGAATGCCGATCTCTCCTATTGTACTCGCTTGCCGTGAGTGAGCAAAGAAGCGATTGGGCTGCTTCCTGCAAGCCCCGAGCCTCGACTGGCCAGCGGTCGCCTCACTTGCCGCGGTCTGCCGGTCGTGTCGGAAGACCGCCGTCGCTTCGCTTGGAGCAGTTCCCCCCCCGTAGGGGGGGAACTGCCAAGCTCAGGGGCGCTGACGGTCCAGCACCCCTGAGCCGTCAACGTACTTGGACCCTATTCCACCGTTACCGACTTGGCCAGGTTGCGGGGTTGGTCGACGTCGCAGCCGCGCCGCACGCCCAGGTGGTAGGCCAGGAGCTGCATCGGGATGGCGTTGACCACCGGCGACAGCAACGGCGGAGCGAGCGGGGCGTAGATCACGTGGTCGGCCTTCGCCGCAATCTCCTCGTCCCCCTCCGTGGCCAGCGCGATGACGATCCCGTCCCGGGCCTTCACCTGCTCTACCTGGCTCACCATCTTGTCGTAGACGTGATCCCGCGTAGCGATGGCCACCACCGGCATGGCATCGTCGATGAGGGCAATGGGGCCGTGCTTCATCTCCCCGGCGGGATACCCCTCGGCGTGGATGTAGGAGATCTCCTTGAGCTTCAGGGCACCCTCGAGGGCGATGGGGTAGTTGATGCCCCGGCCCAGGTAGAGGAAGTGGTCCCGGTCGTAGAACATGTTGGCCAGCCGGTCGTAGGTGTCGCCGTGATCGAGCACCCGGCCCGCCATGTCGGGCAGCAGGCTCAGGTCATCGACGAGCTTGCGGCGCTGCTCCTCGCTCAGCGTCCCGCGCAGCTCGGCCAGGTAGAGTCCCAGCAGGTAGAGATCGACCAGGCTGGCGGTGAAGGCTTTCGTGGAGGCTACGCCGATCTCGGGCCCGGCGTGCATCAGGATGTGACCCTCGGAGATGCGGTGGGCCTGGCTGCCGATGACGTTGACGATGGCCCACAAGCGGGCGTTCTTTTTCTGCCCCTCCTCCATCGCCGCCAGGGTGTCGACGGTCTCGCCGCTCTGGGTGATGGCCAGCACGACCGTGTTCTCGTTGATGATGGGATCGCGGTAGCGGTACTCGGAGCCGAAGTCGACCTCCACCGGCAGCCGGGCGACGGCCTCGATGATGAACTTGCCGATCAGGGCGGCGTACGACGAGGTGCCGCAGGAGACGATGACCATCTTCTCCAGATCGCGCGCCTCCTCCTCGCTCAGGGTCAGGTTCTCGAGCCGCACCCGCCCCAGGTCGAAGTCGGCCCGGCCGCGGATGGTGTCGGTGATGGAGCGGGCCTGCTCGTAGATCTCCTTCTGCATGAAGTGGCGGTAGGTGCCCTTCGCCGCCGACACGGGATCCCACGGGATGGTCTCGATCTCCGCGTCGAGCGGGTCGCCGGCCAGGCTGGTGACCTCGGCGCCGTCCTGGCGGATAACGGCCATCTGCCGGTCGGCGAGGAAGATCATATCGCGCGTGTGCTGCAGGATGGCGGGGATGTCGGAGGCGATGAACATCTCGCCGTCGCCCACACCGAGGGTGAGGCCGCCAGCGTTCCCCAGGCGGGCGGCGACCATGCGATCGGGCTCGTCGGTGCTGAGGAAGACGAAGGCGCTGGCGCCCTTGATGTGGGTCAGGGCCTTGCGGACGGCCGCCTCCAGGTCGGCGCCGTCCTCGATGTAGGCCTCGACGAGGTGGACGACGACCTCGGTGTCTGTCTCAGAGGCGAAGTGGCGCCCCTGCTCGCGAAGCTGGTCGCGCAGCGCGCGAAAGTTCTCGATGATGCCGTTGTGGACGACGGCGACGCGGCGGGTGGTGCCGAGGTGCGGGTGGGCGTTGCGCTGGCAGGGCTCGCCGTGGGTGGCCCAGCGGGTGTGCCCGATGCCGATGCGGCCGCTGACGGGCTGGCCGTTCACCATATCGACGAGGGCGCTGAGCTTGCCCGCCTCGCGGCGGACGGCGATGGTGCCCTGCTCTTCGACCACGGCCAGGCCCGCGGAGTCGTAGCCACGGTATTCCAGCCGCTTGAGTCCGTTAAGGACGATGGGGGTCGCGTCCTGGGCCCCCACGTACCCTACGATGCCACACATATGGTCCCTCCTGTTAGGTAGGTATGTAGGTCACGAAACGCTGCTGCGGCCAATGCAGATCCTCTTGTGCCGAGCATTGCCGCTCGGTTTTCGGGGATCTGCTTCGATCTCAGGAGGGGAAGACGGGGCTTGACCGGCCCCGGGCGGCATCCGCCGAACTCTCGATTTTCCCGTTCGCGGCCTAGGTGCGTCGCACCTCCTCACCGCGACAGTTAGCCCTGCCCTGCGGCAGGGAACCGCCTCCTCGTCACCCGGACGTGCTTACTGGCCGTGGTCCGGGCCTGGCGCCGCTTCCCCTGGTCTTTGGGTCGCTAGGCATCACCTCCTTGTTCGCATGTCCTGGTCCAATTCTACCCCACCTGGCGGGCTGCGCCAGTCGGCCCCCCTCGTCATCCCGCCTGCCTCGAGCTCGGTCGAGAGGACCGCAGCGGAGGAATCTCGTTCTTCAGCCTTTGCTGTCATCCCGAGCGAAGTCGAGGGATCTCGTTCTTCAGCGCGCATGAGATTCCTCCACTCCGCTTCGCTCCGGTCGGAATGACGACAGTGCGGACGGCTCGGTCGGAATGACGACAGTGGGGATGGCTCGGTCGGAATGACGGAGTGGGTAGGGATTGGTCGACACCGTGCTGCAGGTGGTGAGTTCACCCCGCGCGGTGGGTTATTCGTACCAGCCTTCGCTGAGGTCCTTCCACTCCGGGTTCTCGCGCTCGATCAGGGCCACCTTCTTCTCACGGCGCCAGCGCTTAAGCTGCTTCTCCCGGGCGATGGCATCAACGATGCTGCCGGACTCCTCGAAGTAGACCAGCCGCGTGATGTTGTACCTGGCGGCAAACCTTGAGCCCATCTTCTGCCTATGCTCCCACATGCGGCGTCCCAGATCGTTGGTGACGCCTATGTAGAGGGTGCCCGACCTATTGGTGGCTATGTATACGTAGCCGCGTTTCGCTTGCATATCGGGGTGCTCACTAGGCTGACGTCGGCATTCCAGCCTTTGCCGTCATCTCGCCTGCCTCGAGCACGGTCGAGAGGACCGCAGCGGAGGGATCTCGTTCCTCAGCCCTCGCCGTCATCCCGAGCGA
>JASFVG010000232.1:0-7469 GCA_050049955.1 Anaerolineae bacterium
GACGGGGACCTCTACGTCAACGACGACGCGAAGGTCGTCATCCCGGGCATTCTGGCCTCGAACGGGTACATCCACGTGGTAGACACCGTGATCCTACCGCCCTGGCCCAGGGAATAGGGCCGTGGGTATGGCAACAGCGTAGGGTGGCAGGCGGCGCGATTGCCGGCCACTCCAGCAGATTCAGGTCAGGTCTTGCTACCCAACCATCCGACCACCACGAAGGGGCCAGGGCCGCTCGCGCGGACCCGGCCCTGGCCCCCAACGGGAGCTTCATAGGAAAATGTAGGTCGGGCTTGGCACCAGACGGCAGATTGTAGGTCGGGTTTGCTACCCGACGAACAAGGCGGGCCAACATCGTGATCGAACAGAGACGAGGTTACGTGGCCTACCTGCTGCGGTTGTGGCAGGCAAAGGGCGAGGATGGGATGGCCTGGCGGGCATCGCTGGAGAGCGTGAACAGCGGCGAGCACCTGGGTTTCGCCGACCTCAAGGAGCTGTTCGTCTTCCTGGAGAGGGTCTCCAGCAGGCAGGCCCTGGATCGGACAAGGCCCTGCGATAGCGCGATGCGCGGGGTCCTGGGTGAGCAGTGACGAGCCACTTTCGTACACCACAGGGAGGAACCTTGAAGACTACCAAGCAACTGGCCTTGGCCGTACTGGGCGCCATCATGATGGTACGTCTCGGCGCCCGTGCCGCGTCTGCGCCGGCCCCTACGCCGGTGCCGACCGATACGCCGGCTCCGACTGCCACGCGGGCGCCGACAGCCGCTCTGGTCCCACCCGCCGACACACCGGATCCGCGCGAGGTCTGGTGTCTCAGGCCGCGTTCTTTGATCAGAATAGGGCAAACCGCGGCCAGATTGAGTGGATGGGCCGCGGACTGACAATCGGAGCGGTCACAATGGTTGAAGGGCCAAGAAGCAGTGATGAGGGGGTGATGTCTTGAATCACTAGACGTATCCGAGGTTTCCACCGCGGTAGGTCTATTACAAAGGAGATCATAAGAATGAGAGAGAAGTCGTCTGTCTTGGTGGCGGTGATCATGGTTCTATCCCTGGCATTGCTCTCGGCGTGCGCAGAACCACCTGAGGGTGAGGTCGAGCCGGATGGAGTATGGTGCTACAAGGAGGCCGGACTGTGGAAGATTGAGATCCCCTACTACGCCCCCGAAGAAACTTTCTTCTTTTCGGCAGCCTATGATTCAGTGTGGACCGGAACCTTCACCGGGGAATCGAGCGATGGCGGAGCGGTGGTGTCTCACGGCAAGTACTGGCCGGGTGAATTCCTCACCTTTGTCAGTACAAGTCTGTTCGAAGATGCATTGGTTGGTGGCGTCTCAGGCGGGCTTCAGATCGATGCTGTAGGAGATAGGCCAGACGAGAACTCCGACTGGAGGGGTACGTGGGCAGTCACGGCTGGAACAGGTGACCTGGAGGGTCTCCGAGCGCACGGGACCTTCTGGGGACCAGGGTATAAGGGCGGCGACAAATGTGGCGAGATCTACTATCTGGTGGAAGAGATGTCGGGCATTGACCCTGGTGATGACTAGGCAGGCAGACATCAGAGGCCAGCCTGGCGTGACCAAGGACCGCCTTCATATTGTTGTATGGGACTACGTGGTGCTCGGCTCAGTCAACTACAACGAGATGTACGCAGATTCGTACGGCGCCCACATTGTGGCCGACCCCGGTGTCAGGGTTGTCCTGCACAATCGTCGCAGACTCCTCAGATCGCCCGGCGAACTGGTCCAGCTGCTGCGATCCAGGCGGAGATCAGTGAGGCTGAGGTGGTGACCCTGTGGCCAGGCGGGGAGGATGACTTCACCGCCCTAACCAGCAGATACGTGGACTGCGAGCCCGAGGTCGAGGCCTTCGAAGAGGAACTGGATGCCGTGGTCGCCGAGGTCCTCGCGCTAAGCGAGGATGGAGATACCATCGTGCGGCCCCTCGACCACTACCTATGTGTGAAACCCCTAGAGAAAGCAGGCCTGCTCGATGAGAAGAGGCCCTGCCATGAGGCCATCAACGAGCTGATTCACGATGTCGGTGTCAGGCACGGCATCCCCGTCGCCCCGGTCGCGGATGCCTTCAACGGGCAGTATGGCCTGGAAGATCCCAGGGAGAAGGGCTACCTGGGCCACGACGGATATCGCGTCAGCGATGAGGGGGACGCTCTTGTCGCCGACCTCCTTCGAGATCTAGGCTACGAGCCTACCGTGCCATAGGCGATTGCGGGCCGGGCACGGATGGGTGCGCCTGCCGCGAGCCGTGCAGCAGTGTCCGAGGGCGGTAGGAGCGTCCCAGGAAAGGCGGGCAGCGGGCGGAGGGCCGCCTTGCCCGCCCGACAAAGCTGGGTGCGGGGGCGCAGACGCGAAAAACCGCACGGCCTGCGGAGGAGCCGTGCGGTCTGTGTCTTAGCTAGACGGGTTGCCCCGTCGATCTAGCGACTTGGGGTTAGAGGGCTCGGACGTTGACCGCCCGCAGTCCCTTGGGCCCCTGCTCGACACCGAATTCAACCTGCTGGTTCTCGCTAAGCGAGCGGAACCCACCACCCTCGATGGCCGAGTGATGTACGAAGACGTCCTCTCCAGCCTCACGCGAGATGAAGCCGAATCCCTTGCTGTCATTGAACCACTTCACGGTTCCCGTCTCTCTCTCTGTCATTCTGCTACTCTATGCTCCTTGATATGCGTGGGCGTTGTTCTTGATCAACCCCCGAGCTCTGTTCGATCGTCGCTGGTACGGAGTACGAAGCCATTGTCGAGCAAAGCCTTAGCCTTTGGCGAAGCGGGAGAGGCACAAAAAAGCTGCCCAGCCTCCGCAAGTCTGGACAGCCCCCAACAGTGCAGCCACAACCTACTTCGACTTACCAAACCACATCGTAACACGTTTCTGCAGTAAGTCAAATCGCGACGCGAGCACGGAGGGAGGTGTCGCTGCAATGTTGTCATTTCTCGCCCGTGATTGGGCCAGTGGTTTTCGGCTAAGATGGTCCACTCGGAAGGGCGACGCTGCATGCGAAACTCCTGTCGACGGATAGCGGCCACAATGCGTTCGCTACGCCGTAGTGGGGAGGAGTTGGAACGCGGGCCAAAAAGCGGAAAGGCCCTCCGCTGTGCTTCGTGCCTGACAACGAAACGGTTTCGGGGATAACGGGGTGGGGGGCCATAGACGTGAAAAACCGCACGGCCTGCGGAGAAGCCGTGCGGTTTATGTCTTAGCTAGACGGGTTGCCCCGTCAACCTAGCGACGTTGGGCTAGAGGGCTCTGACGTTGACCGCCCGCAGCCCCTTGGGCCCCTGCTCGACACCGAATTCGACCTGCTGGTTCTCGCTCAGTGAGCGGAACCCGCCACCTTCGATGGCCGAGTGATGAACGAAAACGTCCTCTCCAGCCTCACGCGAGATGAAGCCGAATCCCTTGCTGTCATTGAACCACTTAACGGTTCCCTTCTGCATTTCTGTCATTTTGCTACTCTATGCTCCTTGATATGCGTGGGAGTCATCCTAGGAAAACTCCCGAGCCTCGTTCGGCAACTGCTAGTACAGAGTACGTAGCCATCATCGATCAAGGCCCTAACCTATGGGCGAAGCGGGAGAGGCACAAAAAAACTGCCCAGCCTCCGCAAGCTGGACAGCCCCATATAGTGCAGCCACAACCTACTTCGTCTTACTGTGCGGAATTATACCACTTCTCTGCAGGGTGTCAAGTCGGCCGGCAACCCTTCATCGTGCCACCCTATCAGCGCCACGGTCGACCGAACACGCGACGCACCCTGGGAGAGTATGAAGCTTCAGGCAGAGTACCGGATTGCTACCCAGGGTCACCCACCCACCATCGTCCGGAAGATCGCGACTTCGTCGTCGTCACGCAACCGGGTCTCCAGCCCGACTCGCAGCCGCTCGCGCGCGCCCCTTGCCCAGGACAACAAGGCCCTGGGCCGTCCCGTCCTTCCCGCCAAAGGCCTCACTGGGGGCTGGGTCTCCGATCTCAGCGACCACAGTCCTAAGCAGCGCTCGTGGGGTCGTGTCCCTATCCATCTCCACGCGCCGGTTGCCCACCAACTTGTGGAAGGTCAGGTATGTTCTGGCTCGGATATCCGTTTCCAGCAGTCCCTCTGGGCGTCTCCAGCGCGGTCGTTCGAAACCCGCGATCCCTGCTACAGGCCCAGCTGGGTCCGGAACGCTGCGACGTCGGCCCGGTACGCCTCCAGCTCCTCCGGCGCGAGCTCGTCGGGAAACCGCAGGTCGACCTGGGTCAGCGCGTCGACGAACGTTGTGGCGTGGGGCGCCAGGCCCAAGACGCCGACCACCGTGCCCTGCTCCAATACGATCCTGCCCAGCATGAACTCCGCGACGAACTTGGCGTCCTTCCGGAGGACCTTCTTCCAAGCCTGGGGCGTCGCCGCCAGGATGAACTCGGCTGACTCGCGGGCGTCGTCCTCGTCGAAGAACCGCAGCTCCAGGAGTTCTCCCTTTTCCACGCTCGCGCCGAAGAGGACGTCCTCTTCAAGCCCCCAGGCCGCGTCCGCCGTGACCCTGAACACGATGTTCGTGGTGACCGGCTCCAGCCGTTTCTTCAGCGCCGGTGTCTCCCGATACAGCCTGGCGCTCTCCTCCAGCCATTCGGGTGTGCAGTACCGGAATGCCGTCATTGCAAACCTCCCTCGCTGCGCCGAAGCGCTGCCTAGCTGATCTGCCCCTCGTCCCTCATCCGGGCGATGGCCGCCTCCCGCAGGGCCCTCTTAAACACCTTCTCCGTCACCGTCAGCGGCATGTCGTCGCGGAACACCACGTACTTCGGCACGGCATACGGCGCGAGATGCTCCCGGCAGTAGGCCCGGATGTCCTCCTCCGTGACCTGGCCCCGCTGTGCCTCCTTGAGCTGCACGACTGCCATCACCCGCTCGCTCCCCGGCATCCTGGAGTCCGGCACGCCGAAGGAGGCCGCCATCAACACCGCCGGATGCCGGAAGAGCACCTCGTCGACCTCGGTGGTGTACACCTTGAGGCCCGAAACGTTGACCATATCCTTGATCCGGTCGACGATCTGGAAGGTGCCGTCGTCCTCCATCACCCCGATGTCGCCCGTGTGCAGCCACCCGTCCGACGTTAGACCGGAGCCCGGGCTCGGCCAGTAGCCGGCCATGATCTGAGGGCCACGCACCACCACCTCGCCAGGCTCGCCCACCGACACGTCCTCCCCTGTATCCGGGTGGACCAGCCGGCACTCCGTATCCGGGCACGGCACGCCGATGCCGCATTTCTCCTGGGCCACGAACCCGGTGATGCGGGAGAAGGCAGACAGGTTGACGTGGGTCACCGTGCAGGTCTCGGTCATCCCGTACCCCTCTGAGATCGGCATACCGGTCTTCCGCTTGATCACCTGGGCCACCTCTCGGGGGAGGGGGGCCGACCCGCTGAACAGCATCGTGTTGGCGCGCCTGAGCCCCAACTCCCCGAGGAGCATGAACTGAGTGGGGACGCCGGGAAAGAGGAACGGGCGGTGCTCGCGGACCATATTCGCCATCTTCGCGGTGTCTCTCGGGTCAGGCAGGAGGATCAACCGCAGCCCCAGATTGATCGCCGAAAGGTGGATGAAACTCCCGTAGACGTGGAACAGCGGCACGGCGAGCAGGATCGAGGCCTTGCCCTTCACGCCCGGCAGGAGCGGCTTGAGGAACCAGGGGAGTGCCTGGAGGAGCACGCTGTGCCAGTTGTAGTGGGTGAGCATCACGCCCTTCGGCACGCCCGTCGCCCCTCCGGTGAACGCCAGCATACAGAGGTCCTCCAGCGGCGCGATGTCAACCTCCGGCGGCCGGCCGTCTTCCTCCAGGAGGTCCCGCAGCTCGCAGGCCTCCTCGGGCAGCGCCTTGGAGGCCGCCTCGACATCGTAGCCGGCGGTCGACGTCACGACGATGTGCTCCACACCACACGCCTCCCTGACTCCGAGAACCCGATCCAGATCCTCCTCTCGGCAGATGATGATCCGGCTCCCAGAGCTACCGGCCTCGTGCAGCAGCCCCTCTTCGGTCCGCAGGATGCTTGTGGGAACCACCACACCGCCCGCCCGGAAGACCGCCCAGGTGCACAGCACGAACTCCACGCAGTTGGGCAGGAACAGGCAGACCCTATCTCCCTTCCGAACGCCAAGCCTGGCTAGGGCGCCCGCCAGCGCGTCCACCCGATCCTTCAGCTCCCGATATCGAAGGGACCTGCCCTCGTAGAGGATGGCCGTCCTCCCCGGATGATCCGCCGCAGCCCGGTCCAACACCTCCCACACGGGCACCTCGGGGTAGGGCGCCAGGCTATGCTCCAGGTTGTAGGGACCTAGCTTGTAGCTCTCCAGCCACGGCTTATCCAAGTAGCCCATAGCCTACCTTCTGTCAGGGGCCCCAGAGATCGGCGATCAGTGGCTCCAGACCGAGCTCGCGCAGCTTCTCCGGAGTTGGAATGCCAGTCACAGTATCCCACCCTCGCAGGACGTAGTAGGCGTCCTTCATCATCTCCATCGTCGCGCGGTCGTTGACCATCCCCTGGGCCGGGCCATCGGGGAGCGGATCCTCCATCAGCCGCCCGGGGAGAACATCGTGCTCGCGCCGGACGCCCTCTCGGACGCAGAACGCACGGGCCAGGTTGACGATCCGCTCGCCGCTCCGCCGGAACTCCTCCACCGAGAGATCCCAGCCCGTCGCGGCGGCGATCAGCTCGACGATGTCCTCGGCTGTGAGCAGGATGCCCATGAACTTGCAGCCGCCGATGGCATCGAACACCGTCAGGGCGTCCTCCATGTCGACCAGCACCCGAACCTCCTCCGGGTTAGCCACGAAGGGATCGCGGATGGTGCTCTCGTCCACGATGAGGAAGGGTATGTCGATGAACGTCGGCCCCTGCACGTAGGCCGTCATGTGGTCCCCGCCTCGGTTGGCAATCGCGTACGCCAGCCCCGTGATCTTCGCCGCGCGCGGGTCGTAGGCCGGCAGCTCCAGCCCCTTGACGTTGACCGCGAAGTGCTCGCTGCCCTGACCGAGCCTCTGGGACACGACCCTGGTGCCCTCGGCCAGCAGGTCGCCGATCCCCTCGCGGAGCGCGATCCTCGATACCAGGTCCACGACCAGGTCCGCGTCGCCAAACTCCAGCGCAATACCGCCCGTCCGGTCGCGGGTCAGGATGCCCCGTTCGTAGCACTCCATCGCGAATGCGATGGTCGCACCAGCGCTTATCGTGTCCAGCCCGTACGCGTTGCACAGGTAATTCGCCATCGTGATCGCGTTCAGGTCCGAGACGTCGCACAGCGCGCCCAGGGTGTTCGTCGTCTCGTACTCGGGTCCCTCGCCCCCGTGGCCCTTCCACTGGCCCTCGCGGATCTCCGTGCCGCGACCGCAGGCGACGGGGCACGCGTAGCAGCGCACCCCCTTGACCAGCACCTGATCCGTCATCGCCTGGCCGTTGACGGCGTCGATCTCTGCGAA
>JASFVG010000233.1:0-7449 GCA_050049955.1 Anaerolineae bacterium
GCTGGCCAGCAGCTTGGCTCCGGCGGTGAGGGCTGCTAGATCGGCGGCGAAGCCACTCTCATCCTTGGTCAGAGAGACAGTGACCATCTTGAGCCCACCCTTGGCGCTGGAACACGGGAGTTTGATGTCGAATTCGCTCATCGCTCGACCCAGGGGGCCCCAGCCGCCCTCGCGCTCACAATCCTCCTGGACTCCCAGCCCACTGGCTAGCGACAGTCGGAGGTCCTCGACAATCGTGGGTACATACTCGAGATGGAAATCCTCCGTCCTGGTGTCGAATATGCCGATCTTGGAGAACGTGCTCCCGAAGTCGACCACCAAGACCCTCTTGTCCCTCAGATCCCCCTCGTTGTAGATGCCGATACGCCGCTGCGCCTCCTTGACAACCTCTTCATCCATCGCCTCGGCCGTCTCAGTGATATACAGGTCTTCATCCGCCTGGCTGATCTCCTTGTCGAAGAACCATGGACTCCGCTCGCGTACCATGTCGACTCGCTCAATCTCGTCTCGCACCGTGACGCCGTTGAATTCCTCAATAACACAGCCGCCGTCAACGATCTTCGTGCGACACTTGCCTACCATCTCATAACGCTTGTCGAGAACGGTGATCTGGGGCGCCTGGAGGAGTCCCACCTGGAGAGCGAGCTCCAGCGTATCGGCGCTGACCATCCCGCAGTGGCCGGTGGGGTAGTTGGCCTCGTCAATGAAGCTAAGCAGCATAGCCTCGTAGTTACGGGCCCGCTCCTGAGGAGGCTCGCGCCCCGCGGCCTCCGTGGGGGATACAGCCCATTCGAAGTAGTTGTCGACTGTGACAGGTCCCTCGTAACCCCCGAGGAGGGCAAGATGGAGGATGTTGTACATCGCACCCCGTTTCAGCTCCTTCTTCCGATTCAGCAGCCGGGGGTCGGACCACACGTCAGGACGATCGTCCTTGTTGAAGTCCTCGAACACCTGCTTGACGATGTCGCAGCTCTCGATGACGTCCTCCGCCTTGGCCTCGTGGTGAGCCTCTGAGAAACTGACCACGTGGACGATGTCGGGCTCTATGTACATCTGCCAGTACGTGGACATCGCCAGGTGTCCCTTCGCCCTGTCGAGATTGGGGGGAAAGTCAGAGAGGCCTCCCCGGGTCTCCTTGATGATATGGAAGTCGAAATGCCGCGTCAATGGCTCGATCAACTCATAGGCGCCCTGGAACTTGGCCAGGTCGTTGAGGCCGGAGGCGCCCGGGGGCAGGTCGTACATCATCTGCATGACGTAGTCCTCAATACCCACCTTGAGAGCCACCACGCCGGCCATGACGTGATCGGTCACCAGTAGGTCGTCCGTACTGTTGCGGAGTTGCCATTGATGGGGGTCGTTGATCTCCAGGGCCTTGCCCTGGGCGGCCCACCACCGCATCACCTCGAAGTGCTCGTCGAAGCTGTCGCGGATGGAAATGGGGCCGCGCCCATCCAGCTCGTTATAGAAGAAGATGGGCACGGCCGGGAACGGCATGTTGAACTCGCCCTCGAAGAGCTTCGCCAGTTCGACCAGCTCGTCAGTGCCGGAGTAGATGCGCGTCATCGGATAGTTGCCCCGTTTGGTCGCCGCCTTGAGCCGGGCCAGATCCTCCTTGGACCGAATGGGCACACCACCCTGCCCCTTGAGGTATTTGTCCGGGTCTTCCTCTCCCCGTATGAACTTGGCCAGGTACTCCTGAGAGGGCTGGTCCGGCGCCAGCGACACGATCTCCAGACACTCAGCCTCGGCCATCATCTCTACAGCCCGTATCGTCGGCTCTATGCTGTCCGCCGCAACGCCGATGTGGGCACGGATGATGGGGCGATCCTCGAGCGCTCGCACTTGTTCAACGCGGTCAAGCAGAGAATCGGCCCAGGGAATATCATCCGGCCCGACGGCAACGAACTCACCGGAGGCAAAGGCCTCCAGCTCCTCCATGGTCACATAGTCGTCGACCACCAGAGCGAAGAACCCCTGGAATGCAGCGATATCACTGTAGTTCTCAGCGATTTCCTCCAGGTCGAAGTGGCGATCTTCCGGTGGCGAGAATTTGTCCTCCTGCACCGGAATGCCCGTCATGGCGCGTACCAGGTTCGCGGCTGGCCGCAATCCCCCGAAAGCGTAGCGAATGCCGCTCTCCTCGGGGAGCAGGTCATAGAGGGCAGCCTGCGTGATGAACTCGCCTATAAGGCTGTCCACATGAAGATCCCCAAGGCGCATAGAGATGCCCACCACCTCCGGCTGCGACTCGCGGATCTTGTTGATCACGTCGTCTATCGCGACGGCCGGACCGAGCTTGACGGCCAAATACCCCTCCCCTCGGTCCTCCATCCACTCGGCGAACGTCTCTACTCCCAAAGAGTGGACGCAGTCGCCGATAGAACCGGCCAGTACGCGCCGCTTCTTGTTGGGTGTCTCTCTGTCACTACTCACAGTGTATCCTCCTGACCAAATCGCGCTCACCCAATCTCCGGGCGGCTTTCCGTATACCTATGCTTCGTTCCATCACGTCCCCGCAGCTGCGTCAACGGTGAAAGCGATAAGCTCCTGTAGGCTCCCTACACCGTATGCCTGCGGGGTGCGTGCACTGAGGTCTATCCTCTCCGTCTGCTTGCTCAACTGTCCTTGGGCCCAAGCGGCGACCCGATCCATCACACGAGTCTCCACGCCGGCCAGACGGGCGATGGCCTGGCTGACGCTTAGACCAAAAGGCACGTCCTCTGCCAGATAGCGCCCCCTAAGATCGGGCACGAATTGACCGGCAGCCACCTCGCGCGTGGGGGCCTTTAGCCCGGCGTAGGCCTGGTTTGTCACAAAGGCGCTGCGCAACGAGGAAGCATCGCCGATCACATGGCCATAGCAGCGCAGCAGCCACGTCTTCAGGGGACGGACGCCGGACACGTCCAGGCCGAGTCCCGTCAGCCGCCCGCCGATCGACTCGATTTCCAGGCTCAAATCGCCCAGGACCCGGGAGCCCTCCTCACTGAGGCCCTGATAGAACAGGGGGATTTCCTCAGCACCGAAAGGGACGCCGTCCCAATCGGAGAAGAGATCATACATGATGCCGGGGTGGATGATCTGTCCGGTATTGGCCAGGGTAAGGGCCAATATGCTGCCCGCCATCCCGACAGGCAGCCCCAGCATCTGCTCCAGCAGCGCTGCAATCAGGCCCACTTCGGCGGCGGGACGGCTGGCTACGTCGACCGACCGCTTCACGCCAAGCACGTCAACCACGCGGCCGTACTCGCGGATGCGACACGCCCAGGGCAGGGTTTGCAGCCCAAAGACGGTCACGTCGGGCCGCCCGGCTTCCTCCAGAACTCTCGCCGCGCAGTAGTCCAGGCCGCCGCGGGCCGGCGCAGCGCCTACCCATGCCCCGCGATCCAGGAAGCGGACAACCTCAGCCAGCGTGCTTTCATGGGCAAAGGCGGGCAGCACCAGCAAGACAACGTCCGAGCCCGGAACCACCTCCGCAGCATCGCCGCTCACCCGGCGGGGCCGCCCTGTACCTCGCACAGCCCCCCAGATCTCAATGCCTCCCTGGGTCGCTATGCCCGCTCGGAGCCTTTCGGCCTCATCCCCGAAGGGCGCGTAGATATCCACATCGCACGCCAGGTTCGAGCTCGCGACAGAAGCCAGGGTCTGAGCCCCGTTTCCGCCGCCGCAAATCGTGATCTTCTCCACGTGTCTCATAGTTCGTCACCGTCCTGGCAGCAGACAAAAGACGCGTACATGCCCTGGCACGGAAGGCCGTGACAGAAATGCAAGGTCCGCTCCGTGGGCACGAATACGCACGATGCGATGGTCGCTGCATCACATCCTTCCAGCGGGTGGCGACAGATGGAGGCCAGAGGACCATCGTGGGTGGCCATCAACCTCATGGCAAACGCGACGTCGATCTGACCGTACGCCGCCCGCAGCGCTTCCGACGCACTTTCATAGCGATGAAAGGAGTTGCCCTTCACAACGCGTGGATTCAGGTCCACGAAGTGGTGCCGCAGCGCGGGGCTGATGCGGTGATTGGTGGTGACCAACACACCGTCCGTGGTACCGAAGAGGCCATGCCCGCGGTGCCCGCTCTCAAACACCGCCACCTCACCCTGGGCATCGGCCAGCACCAGGTTGTTCCTTCCAAGCCTCGGAACCGAGAGCAGATACCCCAGACCGGAAGAGACTGCTTTGTGGTTCTCCAGAAGGTGCATCATCAGTGCGTAGTCGGGCAGGCCCGGACCGATCTCAGTGGAGACCACATGCGTGTCGGTGACGGCGAGCCCAGCCTCGTTGATCCCGCCGCAGAAGACGACCGGGCTGCCGGCGCTACCCACACAGACGTAGCGAAGACCCGAGGCGGGCTGAACGTGGCTCACGACCTGTAGGGGGAGATGCGCCAAACGATAGTCCCGGTTCTTGGCCAGGATGGAGCGGCCGTCGGCAGTCACCGATCCCGTCGCTGCCCAGCTCGTGCACCCCTCAGCGCTTGCCGCCCTCCGTGTACGCAGGTCGTCGAGCAGGTAGGACGCAAGATCATAGCGCAGCAGGTTTTCAAAATCGTAGGCCAGGGCCTGCGCCTGGCCTCGAATGAAGTCGATCGTGGTTGGGCTGTACGCCACCAGCGTCTCGTGCGTCCTCCGTACCAGCGCCTCAAACTGCTCATCGCACCCGTAGTTGCCGATCTCGTCCAGGCGCGCCCTGATCGCCTCGTCGATCAGCGGGAGCAGCCCCCTGACCTGCACACCGTGTTGGTGCCCCATGGTGCGATGGTCGCCGCGCAGTTGGAGCCTCAACGCTCCATCTTGGGTATGGATCCTATCCATCGGCAGCGTGGCCTTCTTCTCCTCAGCCGGTCGTCAGCGTCAGCTCCTCGCGCGGCAGCGACACATCATCGCAGCTCGCCCGCCACTCTCAGTCATCGCAGGCCCTGGGAAAGATGGCAGGCCACGAGGTGGTCTTCCCCGACAGGGACGAGAGATGGTTCATCGATTGCACACCGCGGGCCGCGCCGATCGGCGAAGCATCTGGTATGAAAACGGCAGCCGGGAGGCGGATCTATGGGGTTGGGGACTGACCCCTCCAAGATGATCCGCTCCCGACGGCGGGCCTTGTCCACCGTCGGAACGGCGGCCATTAAGGCCTGTGTATAGGGATGCACCGGGTTCTTGAAGACTTCATCCGTCGGGCCGACCTCCACGATCCTACCCAGGTACATGATGGCCACCCGATCGCTGACGTAATGCACCACGCTTAGGTCGTGGGCGATGAAGAGGTAGGTGAGGTTGAATTCCTCCTGGAGCTCGTCCAGCAGGTTTATCACCTGGGCCTGGATGGAGACATCCAACGCGGAGACTGGCTCATCGCAGACGATGAACTTGGGCTGCATAGCCAGGGCCCGCGCGATGCCGATCCGCTGGCGCTGGCCCCCGCTGAACTGATGCGGGTAGGCATCGATGCGGCGCTCGGGGATGCCCACCCTCCGGAGCAGCCGCTTCACCTCCGCCTCGCGCGCCGCGAACCCTACGACGCCTCGATTCCGCAATGGAACCGAGATGATCTGTCGCACGGTCTTTCTCGGGTTAAGCGACGAATAGGGATTCTGGAAGATGATCTGAGTCATGCGGTAGAAACTGAGCCCCTCTGGAGCCACATGTCTCGGGGCGTCCGTCTCATCTGCGATGAGGACGGCCTGGGGCCCGACATGATCTGCCGAACCCGCATCACCGTGAAAAAGCACTTGGCCCTCCGTGGGTTCGTAGAGGTGGGTCAGCACGTGCCCCAGGGTCGTCTTGCCACAACCCGACTCTCCCACCAGCCCTACAGCCTCTCCGGAGTAGATCTTCAGATCGACGCCGTCCACGGCCCTCACCCACTGATCCTTCCGCCCAGTGAAGAGCTTGACCAGCGGGCTGTGCCGGATGGGGAAGTGTTTCTTGATCCCTCGCGCTTCGACCAGAAGTTGTCTTGACAAGTCAGCCCTCCTTGAGCAGCATGGGGCGGCCGGCGGGACTAGAAGAGAAGACAGCGGACCGCCCGGCCGTCGCCCAGACTCCTCACTGGAACTCTCTCCACCTGTGAGCATTCCGGCAGCTTAGAATCGCATCGCGGCCCGAAGGGACAGCCAGGCGGTAGTCTGGCCAGATCCGGCACCAGACCGGGGATGGGCATGATTCTCTCTCGCCGGCCGCTGATTCTGGGCAAGCAGCGGAGCAGACCTAGCGTGTAGGGATGCTTGGGATCCTCGATGATCTGGTCAACTGAGCCCTTTTCCATCAGCTGTCCAGCGTACATCACGATCATGCTCTGGCAGAACTCAGCGACAACACCCAGATTGTGGGTGACGAGAACGATGGCGGTGCCGTGCTCCTGGTTGATCCTGCTGAGTAAGTCGAGGATCTGGGCCTGTATGGTCACGTCAAGGGCCGTCGTCGGCTCATCTGCCAGGAGTACACAAGGCTCGCAGGCGAGGGCGATGGCCGCCAAGACCCGCTGCTGCATGCCGCCACTGAACTGGTGCGGATAGCGCCGCGAAGTCTGTGGGGGGACCGGGATGCCCACATCGTGCATGGCCCTGAAGACCCGCTCCCACTCGGCAGTCTTTGTCCCCCGATCGGACAGGCGCGAAAGCAGCCCGCCAGAGCTGGAGACGATGCCGTGAATTCTCAGAGATTCGCGAATCTGCTCACCCACCCGGAAGGCTGGGTTCAGCGTCGACATCGGGTCCTGAAAGATCATCGCAATGTCTCTCCCCCGCATCTGACGCATCGCCCTAGAAGCCAAGTCGAGGAGATTCTCCTCCTGATACCAGACCTGACCTCCCACGATCTTGCCGGGGTGGGGCACCAGGCGGAGGACAGAGAGCAGCGTGACGCTCTTCCCGGATCCCGACTCCCCGACGATGCCCAGCCTATCACCCTCGTGCAAGGTGAAGCTAAGACCGTCGACGGCCCGCACCAGACCCCGTTGTGTGGGGAACACTGTGGTCAGATTCTCCAGTTCCAGGAGCGGAGGGGGAGATGTGCTCATGGGTTGCCTTTGCCCTTCCCGTATCCTTGGCTGATGCATCCCCCGCTCACGACGGGGACCTATCCGTAGCTTCCACTGCTCCTACCATTTCATCGAGCTGCGCCACAACCTGCCTCGGCAGAGGAGGAGGATAGTGCTCCGCCAGGAGGCGCTCGACCTCCTGTTGGGCCCTGCTCTCCATGTCGAGGGCCCCCGCCGCCTCCCATACCTCTCGCGGCCTGTGATCGATGAGCTCACAAGTCAGGAGTTCGTCTCGGTGGTGTGCCAGCGTGTGATCCTCCGTCACGAAAGAACCGGTCGGCCCGACGTGCTCGATCAGATCGAGGGCCAACGTCTCTTCGTCTACCGTGATTCCGCGGAGAACCCGCTCAACCATGGGCAGGACCGCATTATCCAAGACCAATTGCTTGAGGCTGAAGGACATCTTCG
>JASFVG010000234.1:0-7422 GCA_050049955.1 Anaerolineae bacterium
CGCCGGTAGGAGGGGAGGTCCATCGAATTGCTGATGGTGAAGATGCGCTGCTGGCGGATCTCCTCCAGCGCGAACGGCAGCGCCTCCGCGTCGACGAGATCGTAGCGGTCGAAATGGGCATGGGCGTCGATCAGCATCGCCTCGTCCCCCCACCCCCGCTAGAGCTCGACCCGCCCCAGGATGTGGGCCCGGTACCATTCGACGGTCCTGGCCACGCCCTCCGCCAGGGACGTCGCGGGGTCGTAGCCCAGGAGCCGGCGCGCCTTCTCGATGTTCGCGTGGCTCTTGAGCTGGTCCCCCGGCCTCCGGGGCGCCGCGGCTATCTCGGCAGGTTGCCCGATGGCGTTTTCAACCGTCCGCATCGCCTCCGCCGTGGTGAGGGTGGTGTCGATACCGATGTTGAAGATCTCGCCGATGCAGCGGTCCATCCGGTCGAGGACGGCGACCAGGCCGTCGACAGCGTCCTCGATGTAGGTGTAGCTCCGCAGGTGGTGCTCGCTGCCCTCACAGAGGGGAAACGGCAGCCCCTCGAGGATAGAGCGGATCAGCTTCGTGAACAGCTTGTCCGGCCGCTCGCGGGGGCCGTAGACGGAGAACAGGCGGAGGGAACAGACAGGGAGCCCGTAGTCTCGGGCGCCAGCCAGCAGGAGCTGCTCCGCAGCCAGCTTGGTCACGCCGTAGTAGGAGGTCGGCTTGGGTTCGGTGGTCTCGTCGCCGGAGGCGTCGGCGCCGTAGACGGAGGACGTGGAGATGTAGACCAGCCCCTGGAGCGAGGGGGAATCCCGGAGGGCCTCCAACAGACGATACGTCGCGGAGATGTTGTTTCGTAGATAGGTTTCGAACGGTACCGTCGCGGAGATCCCGGGCTGCGCGGCGACGTGGTAGACGAAGGCTGCGTCCCTGACGGCCGCGCTCAGATCGTCGGTGGCCAGGTCGAGGGGCAGGAACTCGACGCCCCTCTGCTGGATCTGGTCCGCGTTCAGGCGCTTCAGAGCCAGCGAGTAGTAGTCGGTGAAGCAGTCGAGGCCGCGCACCGAATGCCCGAGCTCGACCAGGCGCTCCGCCAGGTGTGATCCAATGAAACCAGCGACTCCTGTCACCAGGATGTCCATAGAACCTCCTCCCCTGCTATGGGGCAGGGACCCAGGAATTCCCTGCTCACCCGATGTATCCTTTGGCTCTAAGGAGTTCGGCGCTGAGGATTGCGCCTCCCGCCGCGCCCCGCACCGTGTTGTGCGACAGGGCGACGAAGCGGACGTCGAGCACCGGGCATGTGCGCAGCCGCCCTACAGTGATGGCCATACCGTTGCCCGCATCCCGATCCTTGCGCGGTTGGGGCCGGTCCTCCTCGTCGCGATAGAGGATGGGCGGACGGGGAGCCGACGGTAGATTAAGCCTCTGGGGCTCGCCCTCGAACCCGCACCAGACCTCCAGAATCTCCGGCAGCTCCGGCACTCGGGACGTGAACCTCAAGCTGACACAGGCCGTGTGGCCGTCGATGACGGGGACCCGATTGCAGTGGGCGGAGATGGTGATCGCGTCGTCGTCGACGAACCGGCCGTCCACAATCGATCCGAGGATCTTGCGCGGCTCGCGCTCGGTCTTCTCCTCCTCGCCGCCGATGTACGGCACGACGTTGTCGACCATGTCGATGGACGGGACGCCGGGATAGCCTGCACCGGAGACCGCCTGCAGCGTGGTGACGACGACGGACTCGACCGCATAGCCGGCCGCCATCAATGCGAAGACGGGCGGCAGGTAGCTCTGCAGGCTGCAGTTCGGCTTGACGGCAATGAACCCCTGGTCCCAGCCCCGGCTCTTCCGCTGCAAGGGAATGATGTCGGCGTGATGGGGGTTGATCTCCGGAATGAGCATGGGGACATCCGGCGTGTGGCGGTGGGCGGAGTTGTTGGAGATGACGGGAAGACCGGCCGAGGCATACCGCTCCTCAAGCTCGCGCACAGCCTGCTTGTCCATCCCCACGGCCGAGAAGACGCAGTCACAGTCGGCCCTGGCCTGGTCCACGTCCTGCGCATCCGCGACGACGAGGTTGGCCACGGCTCCGGGGATCCCTTCCTCCATCACCCAGCGCCCGGCCACGGCCTCGGCGTAGGTCTTACCGGCGGACCTGGCGGACGCCGCCACGTGCGTGACGTCGAACCAGGGATGACCTCGCAGCAGGCGCAGGTAGTTCTGCCCCACCATGCCGGTGGCGCCGATCACCCCCACGCGGATGCGCTGGCGCGTCATTGGTCCATCCATAGCGAATCTCCCTAGCGCTGAGCCCGCCACCCCATCCTGCGCCGGACGCCTGACCGACCGCGGGACTCGTGGGGCCAGTCTGCCCCTAGGCGGCCTCAAGGATCACCTCGTTGTGGATCTGTCGCACGGCGTTCGCCGCGTCCTCGGCGGCCACGGCCAGGCTGATGCTGCACTCGGAGGAACCCTGGGCCACGGCAATGACGTTGATCCCGGCCTGGGCGAGCGCGCCGAAGATGCGTGCACCCACACCGGGCGTCGTGCGCAGCCCCGATCCGACTGCCGTCACGATGACCACGTCATCGATAGACCAGACGCGATCGACGTCCTTGCGGGCCAATTCCCGCGCCATCTCCTCCTCGACGGCGTCGACAACGGGCGCGACGGTGTCCGTGGGGATAAGGAATGAGATCGACTGCTCCGAGGAGGCCTGGGTGATCATCAGGACGCTGGCGCCCTGACTGGCGACGGCGGCGAAGGTTCGCGCGGCGATGCCCGGCACGCCCATCATGCCACGCCCCTCGACGTTGACCATGCTCAGTTTCTCGATGGCCGTGACCGCCTTGACGGTGCTGGGCGATGGCTCCGTCTCCCGGTTGATGCGCGTACCGGGATGGGTCGGGTTGAAGGTGTTCTTGACCCAGAGGGGGATACCGCGCTCGACCACGGGGCGAATGGTGCGCGGGTGGACGACCTTGGCGCCGAAGTAGGCCAGCTCGCTGACCTCGTTGTACGAGAGGACCGGCAGCACGCGCGCCTCGGGAACGAGGCGCGGGTCGGTGGTCATCACACCGTCCACGTCCGTCCAGATCCAGACCTCGTCGGCGTCCAAGCAATCGCCCAGGATGGCGGCGCTGTAGTCACTGCCGCCCCGGCCGAGGGTGGTGGTGATGCCTTCGGCGGTGGCGCCGATGAAGCCGGTGACAATCGGGATGCCACCCTCGTCGAGAAGCGGCGCCAAGCGCGCGGCGAGGCGCTCTCGCGTGAGGTCCATCAGAGGCGCGGCGTTCTGGTACTTGTCGTCGGTCACGATCAGCTCGGTCGCGTCGACGGCCTCGCTGCGGGCGCCCTTCTGGCGCAGCAGAGCAGCCAGGATGCGGGCGTTGATCCGTTCGCCCAGTGAGGTGATGGCGTCCATAGCACGCGGAGTGACCTCGCCCAGGACGTGAACGCTCCGGCAGAACATCGCGAACTCGTCCAGGTACTCGTCCACGGTAGCGAGCAGTGGGCCACGCTCTCCATTGGGGTCGAGCAGTTCGTCCACGGCACGGTAGTGGCGGACGCGCAGGTCAGCGGCGACGGCACGGTAGGTCTGGCCGTCCCCAGCGGCGGCCGTCCGCGCGCCCCTGGTGAGCGCATCGGTCACGCCGGCCATGGCCGAGACGACAACGGCAAGGCGATCCCAACGCTGGGCTTGCTCGAGAACGATGTCGGCGGCCTGGGCGTGGGCTTCCGGACTGCCGACGGAGGTCCCGCCGAACTTCATAGCCAATGTGGTCACCATGGGCATCCTCTCTCCTTCCCTTGATTCAGGTGTCAAACGCAGGCGTCAAACCCAGCTGTCCAGCGCTCGGCCCGCCCCTCGTGCAAGGTCGACGATGTCCCCGAACACACCGGCTGCAGTCACCTCGGGGCCGGCGCCCGGCCCGGAGATCACCAGCGGGACATCGTGATAGCGCTCGGTGCGGAAGGCAACGTAGTTGGCCGGGCCGCGCAGTGCACCGAGGGAGCTGTCCTGGGGCACGGTTACGAGGCCCACGCTGCTACCCTCAGGGCCGATGCGCGCGACGTAGCGCAGGGTCTGCCCACCGGCTCTTGCGGCAGCAAAGCGAGCGGCATAGGACTCGTTCAGAGCCGAGGCGGACGCCAAGAAGGCATCCACGGAGACATCAGCCAGGGTGTCGGGGTAGAGCGGTTCGACGGCGATTGCTGCCAGGTCGATGGCCCACCCGGTGGCGTCCGAGGAGCAGGCCCGGACCGTGCGCGATAGGATGAGAGCCTTGCGGGCTACATCCCGCCCGCTGAGATCCTCGCGGGGATCGGGCTCTGTGTAGCCCAATTCGCGCGCCTGGGCGACGGCGGTGGCGTAGGGCTGGTCGCGCTCCAACTCCGCGCAGAGGAACCCTAGCGTCCCACTGAAGCAGCCCTCAATGGCCGCTACCCTGTCACCGGTGGCAATCAGGTAGCGCAGGGTGGCGATGACGGGCAGCCCGGCGCCCGCTGTCGCCTCGTAGCGCAACTGCGGATGGAGGAGGAATCCACGGGCCTTCTCCCAGGGGCCGCTCAGCGGGTGCTTGTTGGCCAACACAACCCCGCAGCCGGCCTCCAGGGCGGCCCGCAGGAACGGCTCGGTTCTCGTGGAGGCGGTGGCGTCGACCAAGATGGCGCCCCGGATCAACGCACGGTCAAGCCTGTCCAGCGGGCGGCTCCCGGGCAGTCCGCTCAGGCCGCGCTGGTCCGCCTTCGCCCGCAGGGCCGCGCAGAGGGGCTCTTCGGGCAGCCCGTCCGGGGCAAACAACACCCCGCCGCTGTCGGCCAGGGCGATGGGGACAAGACGCAGCCCAGCCTGACGCGGCAGGCTCTCCGCTGACCCAAGGATCTGGCGCAGCAGCGCTTGCCCCACGTTGCCAAGCCCCAGCAGGATGATGGGCACACCCTCGGCCTTCCCTACGGCTGACAAGCTCCTCCTCCCTGATAGCAAAAACCCCGCGCCCTTGGGGCGCGGGGATGTCCCCACGTGGTTCCACCCAAGTTCGGCAACGGACGGTTCACAAAGGCATCCGTCGACGCACTCTCGCGGCGATAACGGGCCGTGCCGGGGACCCATACTCTCGCTCATGCGATTTAAGGGGCCCACTCCCGGGTGGTTTTCCCGCCCGTCCGGTCAGGGAGGCTCTCAGCCGGTGACCTCCCCTCTCTTCGACCTTCGCGCGACGGTACTCGTCCCGGTCTGCGCTTTGGTGCTGTCAGTTAGTGCCGCGCATTATACCATTTCGAGCCCACAGCGCAAGTGTGGTCACGCTGCCGCTGAGGACTTGACGGTTCGTATGCTGGTGCGCCGGGGCTGAAGCTCGTGCGCCCTCGTTCCGGTTGAGCGAAAGTGTCTGGCGGGTGAACCTAGAGCGCCAGGCAGGTGGGCTAAACGCCCTGCTGCTCTAGCCCCCGGTGAGCATGACGAGGAGTGGGAGATAGATGTGGTACAACTGGCTGCTGGTGTAGAAGACCTCACCCTTACCGCTCTCGGTCTCGACCCAGACAGCGTGGATGGTCCCATCTGGACCGGGGTAGAGGGATACCTCCTCCAGTTGCTGGGACAGGGACGAACTCCGGGCCAGGGTCGTGGGGGGACTCCAGATCGGATTCTCGGTAGGGCCCAACATGTGACGAATGCGATAATAGGGGAAGGCAAAGTCCTCCCACGCCGCATGACGCCTTCCCCAGGTGTCGACGGTCAGCGAGGGGAGGTAGGCACCACTGCTGCTATCGGACAGGGTAAGCGTTTGAGTCCAGCCAGTTCCCTGACTGTACTGTATCTGGGGGGTTGCGCTCATCACCTCCTGCCAGGCCAGGTGCGGTGTGCCGTCCGCCTGCACGAACAAATCCGGCCCCGTGGAGTCGGCGTCGAGGCTGTCGGAGAGGTTGAGAGGAGGGAGCCAGCTGTAGCCCTCAAGTCTGGAGAAGTACACATCGTAGTGAGTGGCTTCCTCTGCCTGCCAGGCTGCCTGCACAACGCCGTTCCCATCAACGCCCACAGTCGGAGCCGTCCCATCAGCGATGGCGGCGTAGGCCCAGATCAGACCGTCGGAGGAACTGCCGTAGTAGACCTGACCGTCCTCGGTCCACATCACGTGCAGGTACCCGTCAGCAGCGGCGGCCAACTGGGGCGAATCTGAGAATGGGCTGGTGTCGGAGACTTTGCGCGGCGGCTGAGCCCAATCGTTGCCATCCCAGCGCGTATAGTAGACGTTGTAGACGTCACCGATCTCGTTGACAAAGACCAGATGAACGGTGCCATCAAGCGTCACCGCCAGGCTGGGCTGTTCGCCGGTGGCGACCCGCGACGGCGCCGACCACGTATCGCCTGTTTGATGGGTATGGTACAGTTCGTCGCCCTCCTCCCAGACAATGTGGGCGCAGCCGGCCCCAGTCACGATCAACGCGGGGGCTTCCGAATCGACGACGGCCGAATGGGAGACATTGGCAGGTTCAAGCCAGCTCTGCGAAGCCCCGGGCGACGCGAGGTGGGCCGCCCCCGGACGGCGAAAACCGGGGGCAGCCAAGACGTCTCCCAGACTCAGGAATAGGACAAAGGCTGCGCCAATAGCCGTCGTCCAAAGCCGGCGTTTGCGGACTGGAACCCTGGTCCTTCCATCCGCTTCGGTTCGCGCTCTGTGTCGGATCATTGGATTGGTCAGGGGGTCTCCGAGAAAGGCATGAAAAGGCACCGAGCATAGGCTGAAGCGGGCCTACGCTCGATGCCACGACGGTGCTCAGAGCATATGCGGCAGAACGGCTGGTCCTCTCCCTATGGTTCGATCGTGATCGACAGGGCACGAACGGCACCACTATCCTGCAGTAGGCCTTCTACCTCCGCAGGGGCATCGATCTCGGGCTCTCCACCCTCTATCTCAGTGTTGCCAGTCACTGTGACGGTGACCGGTATCGTTTCGGTGAGGGTGACGATGATCCACTGACCGCGGTAAGACTGCGGCGCCGAGGGCGGTAATGCAGCGATGATGCCCTCGAACTCGACCTCTCTCGCCTCCCGGGGAAGGCCATCCTCCACCTTGATGTGAATGGCCTCCAGCGTGCCATCGAGGTGCTGCACAGCCTTTATCTCCACCCGCGCGCCCACCTCGAGGCGTCCCTTTTGCTCGTTGATCGAGGTGCTAACCGTCAGCGTCACGGAGATCTCCTCTGTGCCGGAGGGGGTCTGGGTTTCGATGATCCACACCCCGGGGATGGTGTCCGTGGCGACGACGGTGCCCTCAATCTCCACGTGCTCGCACTCCATCGGCTCGACCTTGATCCTGTGAGCCAGGACGGAGCTGGGCTCAACCAGCTCCCCCTCCACCTCCGCGTTGAGCCCCACGGTGGGGGTCACTCCCGCCAGCTCGGTGGTGATTGTGACAGTGACGCTGATGCCATCGACGACCCAGGTGC
>JASFVG010000235.1:0-7408 GCA_050049955.1 Anaerolineae bacterium
CGCCGCGCTCCGAGAACGCGTTGCGAAGCTGAGAAGCGGTCCGGTTTCGGCTATCGGTCACCGTGTGCACCAGCACGGCGACACCGTTGGGCGCGTATCCCTCGTAGACAATCTCCTCAAGCTTCGTACCTTCCAGTTCACCGGTGCCACGCTTGATGGCTCGCTCGATGGTCTCCTTGGGCATATTGCCGGCCTTGGCCTTGTCAATCGACAGGCGCAACTGGAGATTGAACTCGGGGTCGCCCCCACCCGTTCTCGCCGCCACCGTGATTTCGCGGACGAACTTGGTAAAGAGCTTACCTCGCCGGGCGTCTTCTTTCCCCTTCTGATGTTTGATGTTGGCCCAATGGCTATGACCGGACATCGCGCAAACCTCCTCCCCAACTGTTGGAGTTCAGGGACACGCCTGCATGCCTCAAGGGTACAGCAACTCTGCCGGACCTTCGAGATCTGCGACGGTGCCCGCGAACGCTCCCTGGGACCTCTGATGATGATGCTCAACCGACTGGCTGCCCAACCGACTGGCTGCCCAACTGCCTGGCTATTGTAGTCGATATCCCCGGGAAATGCAATCAGGATCGCCTCCGACACCTTCGGCTTAGCCTCTGAGGGCTGCGGAGATCGGGGCGATTGACCGAGATGCCAGGCGACAGCCTCCAAGCGTTGACGGCGGTCATCCAAACCGCGGGGCCTGATCAGGCCTATCGGGTGAGGGCCTATCAAGGGCGACGCTGGCTGCAGTTGTGTGTCGAGGGCCGCAAGCCGGCACAAGGGCCTGGCGGGTTGCGCGGAGCGGCCAGCGGACGCTTCCGGGGCAGCGAAGTCCACGTCGGCAGGTGGAGCGAGCAACCTAGCCGGCATTGCCCGTGTATTCCTGCACCTCCAGATAGAGCACCTTCGGCTCGAAGTCGGCTGTCACAAAGGTGTAGTTGTCGTGGTAGCTGTAGGTAGGCGCTGGGGTGCGGAAAGCCCACATGGCCACGCACCTGCACCACGGCCATTGCTCTCGCGCCCAATCATAGGCGCCGACGGTGTACGAGATACGCTCAGCTGGGCTCACGGAGCCGGTCCAGCGCGGATGGTCGTTCCAACCGGCCTCGGTGATGAAGACCGGCTTCTGGGAGTCGCCGTGTCGAACCATCACCTCGCGGAGCAACTCCACACGGCGGAAGTTGATGACGTCTGAGGCCGGGGCCGCACCGGGAGGCGAGGTGAGGCCGTAGGCGTGCGCTGCCAGGGCGTCAAAGTGGGGACCGGCTCCAGCGACGTACATGCGGTCCAGAAAGGCGAGGTCGCTCATGCCAGCTGTGCTCCCCGGGGGTTCCAGCGTCGGTGCCAGCGCGCCGGCCAGGACAAGCGCGTCCGGGCTGGCCGCGTGCACCCGTTCGGTGGCTCTTTGCAGCAGTTCTGCGTACCCTTCCGGATCCACGGGGCGGTACCCCCACTCGAAACTGAGGTTGGGTTCGTTCCAGATGATGACGTGTCTTACCTGGTTGCGGTAGCGAGCCGCAAAGCGGGCTGCGAAATCGGCGAACGCGTCGTAGTGCTCGGCGTCCAGGTGGGTGAGGGTGGTATCGGGCCTACCCGCCCTAGCGTCGCCTTTGGGACGCGCCCACCCGGGGACCCAGCCCAACCGCGCGATGACGGTCAGCCCCTGGTTCTGTGCGGTCTCGATCACCGCGTCGCTGTGGCTCCAGGTGTAAGCACCCTCCTCTGGCTCGACGTAGGGCCACGGGAAGAACTCGACGATCCAAGGCGTGCCCATCTCACGCACCATTTGCAGCGTGCGCTGGATCTTCCACGCCTCGACCTCGTCGGTGAGCCGGGTGTGTACGCCGGCGATGCGATTCGTGGTCGTCACTTGCTGGGGTGGATCGGGAACAATCAGAACCTGCGCGGGACGGATAGCCCCTAGAATGAGGACGGCCAGCAGCAGGCGGACCAGACGGCCTAGCCCGCACCTTGGCGCCCACGCAGGCACCCGGCGATCGGCCAAGATGGCGCGGAGAAACCCGGAACTGGTCATCCTTGGGATGGGCAGCGGTTGAGGGTTGCCAGGAAAAGGAGCGAGGGAAGCAAGGCTTCCCTCAGGGCCTGGTAGCTCCTCGGGGAGGACTCGAACCTCCAACCTACCGGTTAACAGCCGGACGCTCTACCATTGAGCTACCGAGGACTGTCACGAGCGGTATTATACTCTGGAGCAGGCGGCTGTCAAGGCTAGCTTGTCGAAGTCCGACGGGGTGGTATAGTGGTGCCTGGGACTATGAAGCGGCCTGTTCGATAGGTCACTCAGATGTCCACCGGTCAGTCCCCGGGGCACGGAATTATGCTCACACTCGACCGACAGGAATGGTATCGCCGGCGCTACGGCGAGATGCGCCCCAGGTGGCAGCCCAGCAGCCAAGTCTACCAAAGTCTGGTGACGCGGCTCATCAAAGAGCACAAGCGCGTGCTCGATCTGGGATGTGGGCGAGGCGGCGTGCTGGAGCGACTCCACTGGCTCGCCGCGCGCGTCGTGGGCCTGGATCCCGATGGCCCGTCCCTCCGCGAGCACCGGATCTCAGGGATTCCCCTGCTGTGTGGACAAGCCGAGTTCCTCCCTTTCGCCGACGGGTCCTTCGACTTGGTCTGCTGCTCCTGGGTGCTGGAGCATCTAGTCGGCCCGCAGCACACTTTCTGCGAAGTGGCCCGGGTGCTCAGGCCCGGTGGTCGGTTCGCTTTCGTTACCCCTAACGCTCGCCACCCGCTGTTGTTGCTGAACCGGGCCGCCCGTTCGACGCAAGGGCGGTTGGTAGAATGGGCCTATGCTCGCTCCGAGAAGGACACCTTTCCCGCGGCCTACGGGGCGAACACGCTCAGGCGGATCGAGCTCCTTGCCCAAGCAGCCGGCCTCGAGCGAGTCGCACTCCGATTCATCGGTGATCCCACCTACATAGCCTTCTCCGAGCCGCTGTTTAGGCTGGCCTGCCTCCTGGAGCGGGTCACACCGCCTCGGATGCGCGTGCACCTCGTAGGGGACTACGCGGCCCGGTAGCGGATGCGCTGGAGCGGCGAAAGGGCAGCGCCTACCGGGCTGGTTGGACCTCGTGAGCCGCGTTGGCGAACACTCTCCGCCCTGGATGCCTTGCTCCGTGCAAGCCATCGCGCTACAATGTGTCGTAGGCCGGATGCTGCGAGCGAGTGATCGTCATCATGCACGAGGTTGCGGAGCACCTTCAGAACCAGGCTGAGTCTCTGCCTCACAAACCAGGCGTCTACTTGATGCACGATGTGGATGACAACGTCATCTACGTGGGCAAGACCGTTGATTTGCGGAACCGCGTGCGCTCCTACTTCCACGCCTCGGCCCAGGAGCACCCCAAGACCCGCGCCCTGATAGGTGAGATCGCCGACCTGGAGTTCATCGTCACGGACTCGGAGCTTGAGGCCCTGATCCTTGAGGCTACCCTGATCAAGGAACATCGTCCACGCTACAACGTGCGATTCAAGGACGACAAGCGGTACCCCTATATCAAGGTCACCCTTGCCGATCCCTACCCGAAGGTGACGATCACGCGCCGCATCGACCAGGACGGCAGCCGCTACTTCGGCCCCTACACCTCCTCATCAGCTGTCCACGAAACCCTCGACCTGCTGCGCCGTTCATTTCCCTATCTCACCTGCAACCGGGTGATCACCGGCAAAGACCAGCGACCCTGTCTCTACTATGAGATCAAGCGCTGTCTAGGCCCGTGCATCGGCGCAGTGTCGCAGGACGCGTATCGCGCCATGATCGATGGCCTTGTCAGCTTCCTCGAGGGCCGCGGCGAGGAGGTGATCGCAGACCTTGAGAGACGGATGGACTCCGCTGCCGGCGGCTTGGACTTTGAACAGGCTGCAGCCCTGCGCGATCAGCTTAGAGCCGTGCAGAGCATCGTCAGCAAGCAAAAGATCGTATCGGTGGCTGGTGCCGATCAGGATGTCATTGCCTTCGCTCGCGAGGAGGACGATGCCTGTGTGCAAGTCTTCTTCATCCGCGGCGGGAAGCTGCTCGGCCGCGAGTACTTCGTGCTGGAGGGTACCAGGGAGGAGGGCGATTGTCAGGTGATGACCGCCTTTCTGAAACAGTTTTACGAGGAGGCGGCCTATGTCCCCCCTGAGGTCCTGTTGCCCAGCCAGATTGATGAAGCACTGATTATCGAGAGTTGGCTGAGGCGCAAACGTGGTGAGAAGGTGGCGCTGCGCGTCCCCCGCCGGGGCAAGAAGCGCGATCTGGTGAAAATGGCGGCAGAGAACGCCGCTGAGATGCTGGCGGCGCTGCGCGTTCAGTGGCAAGCTGATGCCCACAAACAGGAGCAGGCACTGGCCGAGCTCGAGGAGGCGCTGGATCTGCCCCAGGCGCCGGCTCGCATCGAGTGCTACGACATCTCGACGATGCAGGGCGCGGCGACCACGGGGAGCATGGTTGTCTTCGAGCAGGGTGTGCCGCGGAAGTCCCATTATCGGCGCTTCAACATCCGTGCCGTCGAGGGGCAGGACGACTATAGCAGCATGCGCGAGGTGCTTGAGCGCCGCTTCCAGCGCTGGCAGATCGCGCAATCTGAGGAGACGCTGGGCGTGCGAGATACCAAGGGATGGGCCCTATTGCCCGACCTGCTTCTGGTGGACGGAGGCAAGGGGCAGCTGGCTGTGGCCGTAGATGTGCTGGAGTCGTTTGACCTTCTGGACACCATCTCAGTGGCTGCCCTGGCCAAGCGCCAAGAGGAGCTGTTTCTTCCGGGGCGTGCTAAACCTGTCGTCCTGTCGCGTCGCTCGCAGGGTCTGTTCCTTGTTCAGCGTGTGCGAGATGAGGCTCATCGCTTCGCCGTTCGACATCATCGAGGGCGCCGCAGAAAAGCCAGCCTGGGCTCTCAACTTGAGAGCATCCCCGGGGTGGGTCCGGCACGTAGAAAGGCGCTCCTCAAGACGTTTGGATCCGTGGAGGGAATCCGCGCGGCCAGCCTGGAGGAGCTTGAGGCCGTGCCCCGTCTTCCTCGTTCTGTGGCCGAAGCGATCAAGGACAGGCTCTGACTCCCGGTGCACAAGTCCGGGTTCTTCACCATCGCCCAGGCGCGCCAACATGATCCCTCGCAGCGGGCGCCGAATCGCCAACAGAGGCGCCGTGCGTGACCGGATACGGGATTGTCAACGCCAAGATTTGTGCTATAATATGAAATCGTGTGAAATGCATGACGCTCCGTGCTGCGCACGTCCTTGGGCGGCTTTGTTCTCATCAGAGCCAGTTAACCTCCAGGTGCGATGCCAAGCGAGCGGGCCAGGCGCCAGCCCGTGCCTACCCCTTGGCGAGAGAATTCAGAATGAGCTCGGCGGGCCCGTATGAGGGATCTACGCTGACGATCGTTCGATAGGATTCTAGCAGGACACTTGTGGACCTCACTTGACCTGAGGTCCGGTCTGAGAATCGATCTCAGAATCAATCGCTGACGTTCCTGATTCGGACTTGGTTTGGCCGGGACCGCGAGCACGGTTGGCGGCTAGCCAAGTTTGTGTGGTTGTACCAGTATGGTAATTGTTCGAAATCAAGGCGAGTCGGACAGGCTGCAGCGTGAGCTGGCAGAACTGCGCGCGCAACTCACCGGGCTGGAGGCCGCGGTGAAGCAAAAGCCCGACTACGCGATGGGTGAGGGCGACCCGTCTATCGCACGGTGGGAGCTTGACCGGGCGATGCTGAAGGAGCTTAGGCTGCGTGCCGAGGGACTCGAGAGACAGCTGTCCAGAATCAGCGATGGGACGTACGGGATCTGTGAGCGATGCGGCAGGCCCATCGATCCCGGTCGTCTGGCGGTCTTGCCGGACACCAACATCTGCATTGACTGCGCCAGGGGCGCAGGCGGGTAGATTCGAAAGGGCTGCGGCCGACGCTTCGTATGCGAAGGTAGACAATCGCAGCACAAGAAGGAGGTGAACAGAGTTTGACCAAGGTTGAATTGCGGCCAGGGGAATCCCAGCAGAGCTTGCTCAGGCGGTTTCGGAAGAAGGTCGCCCGTGCCCGAATCCTGAGCACGGTGAGGAAGAAGCGGTATCACGTCTCCAACAGTGAGAAGAAGCGTATCGCAAGACGCAAGGCAATCCGACGCGAACAGCAGAGGCGTCAGAAGGAAGAAGAGAGTTTCGGGTAATAGTTCAATGGACCAACCGCCCGTCAATATGCAGGAACAGCTCTCGGCGCTGATCGAGAGCGACTACGACTACACGCTTCCCAAGCGTGGCGATATCTGTGAGGCCATCATTCTGTCCGTCCGCAAGGACGAGGTTATCGTTGATCTAGGCGTCAAGCGGGATGGGGTTGTACCTCGCGAGGACCTGCAGCTGCTGGATAAGGACTACCGGGCAAGCCTCAGTGCTGGGGACTGCGTGCCTGTCCGTGTCCGGGACACCCGGGCGGACGGTGATGGCATCATCGTCTCGCTGAACCAGGGTCTAGCTCAAGAGGATTGGCTTCGTGCGGAGGAACTCCTTGCGCGGGGGGAGACATGTGAAGCCCAGGTGACTGAGGTGAACAGCGGGGGCGTCCTTGCGTCTTTCGGGCGGGTTGGCGGGTTCGTGCCGAATTCCCACCTGTCCTCGGTACCGCCAGGCCTACGCGGAGCAGCTCTGCAGGAGGCCAAGTCGGACCTCATAGGTCAGCTGTTGACCCTTGCCGTCCTAGAGGTGGATCAGCGCCGCCGCCGGTTGATTCTGTCGGAGAGAGCTGCGGGGCACCGACGTCGTCAGAAGCTGCTGGCGGAACTAGCTGAGGGTGAGGTACGACCCGGCATCGTGCGCAACCTGGTCGCCTATGGGGCCTTCGTCGATCTCGGTGGCGTGGATGGCCTGATTCACATCTCAGAGCTAGACTGGAGGCACCTCCACCACCCCAGCGATGTGCTGGCAGTAGGCGACAAGCTCGAGGTTAAGGTCCTGAGCGTTGACCAGGAGCGTGAGCGCATAGAGCTAAGTCGGAAACGCCTGTTGCCGGATCCTTGGCACGAGGTGACAGGTGCGCTAGAGCCTGACCAAATCGTCGAAGGCCGAGTGACAAACGTGGTCGATTTTGGCGCTTTCGTGGACGTGGGGATGGGTGTTGAGGGCTTAGTCCACAACTCTGAGATGCCGGAGGGCAAGGATACCTCGGCCGGGTTGATGCCTGAAGCGGCTATCAGTGTACGGGTGCTTAGCATCGATGGCGCCAGACGCCGCCTCGCCCTCAGCCTCCGAGATGTGCCGCGGGCCGATTCCTCGCCCAGTGTAGCGACAGCCCCACAGGTTGTTGGCGCCGGGATTGGAGCGTAGGTATGGTTTCCTACCGGGTTGAGTTGCGCGAGACGCGGCTGTCCGAGAACGGAACTGATGACGTAGCGCTTTTTGACGTCACCAGAGAGGATGACGG